>JBOHXA010000201.1:0-2146 GCA_050737335.1 Limisphaerales bacterium
CCAATGACGCCCGCGCACACGATCCTGAAATGTCGGGCCTGCAAAAAGGCGGCCTCTCCAGCGGTCTTCCTAAGCCCCCTCGAGTTAAAGCCACATTCTTCAACCCGCTTGTCTTCTTCGCACGTCCACAGGAGCGGCCATTCCCCGCGGAAAGGATCGCCCTGGAACACGAGATCACGTGAATCGCACAAAAGGATATTGGCGTCGGTCAAGTTCCACGAAGCGAGCAGATCGCGGATCACAAAATGCCTCAAAAAATTGATTTTAAGCAATCGCTTCGCGAGGCTTCGCGAGCGCGACCATCGGGCGGCCCGCTTCAAAATTGAACGCGCCCATTTCCGTTTGAGCGCAAAATCCCGCAACGGCAACGCCGGCATTAAATAGAAGCAACAATCGGGAAACCATGCCCGAATCGCCTCCTGAAATTCTGGGTCCTGGCGGTCAACGACCAATCTCAGCGAGGTCTGGGGCGAATAGTTTCGAAGTGACGCTATGAAAGGACGAATTTGGGCCTCACGGTAGCCGGCAGCCACCGTGACGACCAGGTTTTCGCGCGGCCGGGATCCCATCACGCAACGCCTTTCAGCAATTGGGCCATTTCAGGGCTGGCCGCCACGTAGTTGGGACCCAGAAAATTCTCGTCCTGAAGGCGATACTCGCGGAACCGTATGGAGTTGGGAAAAAGTTTGCCAACCTTGTAGCCGCGAGAGCGGAAGTATTCATAGAAATCTTTCAACAGAAATTTGGTGACGATGCTTCCCATGCCGTATTCGAATTGGATCACCGGAATGGCGCCCGGATGAATCATATCGCCAAAGCCGCGAAGCACGAGATGTTCGGACCCCTCGACGTCCATCTTTAAAAGATCTATCGAACGGATATGATGCCTCTCGCAATAATCGCCGCCACGGGAAACCTTAGCATTTACGATTTCACTATTTCCACGGTTCATGATGTCATAGAGCGCGCCGCCGCCGTCCCCGCGGGAGAAGTAATGGATCTTAATTTCGGATTCAGAATCAGAGAGGCCAAACGGGTTAAGAAAAATATTCCGGGCGATGTTCCGGTCGGCGAAACGCGTGGCCAGTTTTTGGAACATCGGCGGGCAAATTTCGAAGCAATGAACCCTCGCTTCCGGGCTGGCCTCCAGCGCCATCGCCGTCCAATCTCCGCGGTTGGCTCCCACATCGAAGACCACATTTAACAACTTTTCCCGCGCAAGGGTTTGCACAAGCCAGCGTTCCCCATTGTAGCTTATGTCGTAGTCCCAATTTTCACGGATTTGATGATACTTGGCGCCAACGTACTCGATTCTTTGGCGCAGTTTTGGAAAGAACTTCAGGATAAAGTCAACTCGTCGCGCCGTGTTGTAGTTTCGCGGCATGGATTTATTCATTCTGCGCAAAAATAGCGCCGGCTTGTTTTACCGGAGTTCCAATGGCCTTACAAGTGAGTTCATCGCACCGTCGCATTCGACGGTTCGCCGATAAGCCGCAGGACAGCAGGGACATCTGCCGTGTATTCCAATTGGCGCCGGCCTGAATGATCGGCCGGGGTGCCATCCAACGCGGCGTAACGATGCCCGCAGGCGCGCGCCAGATTCACGTAGCATCTGTTTTTGTGTTCGGGATGAAACAATTCAATGAGGGAGGCGCCCGGGGGCGCAAAAATCAAATTCGTCAATGCGCTCCCGTGGGGTCCGACGACTTGTTTCGCCCCGCTCAACACGTTCGCCTGTTCCGCCACAGTTAAAGAGGCGGCCTCGATTGGTGTGAAACCAATTCCCCGCAGGGCGGTCTCCAGCTCCGGCTCATTCACAAGCCGACGCCGCCCCGCGCCGCGACGCAGGTAAATTTTTTCCGGACCCGGCGCATTCACAGGGAAAAGTGAGCGCAGATAAACGCAGGCCCATGGCGCCATTTGTTCCGGCGGAAAAGGCATCGCGGGCACGACCAGGCGATCAAATTGATGGACGAAATTCTTTGAGCACCGCAGCCGTTTATTTCGCGGAATGCCCAGGCAATCCAATACCTCATCCTGAAATTGCGACGATTTGCCATGCAGCAGCGCGAAGTCAAAATTTGCCCATCCAGCCGCCTGCAACATCTTCCACCGCGGCAGGCTGTCCACGAGCCAATGGTAATAA
>JBOHXA010000202.1:0-2461 GCA_050737335.1 Limisphaerales bacterium
GGATTACATTACCAAGCCCTTCAATCAGGCGGAGCTGGTTTCGCGGGTGCGCACCCAACTGGCGCTCAAGGCGGCCCGCGATCGCCTCAAGGAACTTGCCGAAGACAAAGACGAGATTCTGGGCATATTGGCGCACGACTTGAAAAACCATTTGGGCGGCCTGAATATGACCGCTAAATTGCTGTGCGAACGCGTTCGCGGCCTCCATGACGAACGCATCCAGCGCCTGGCCGACAATACCTTCTATACCAGCGGCCAATTGCTGGCCTTTGTGAAGGATTTTCTGGCCAATGCCGCCGCCGAGCACCAGTTCGACCCGCAATTGACCACTGTGGACGTCGCGGACACGGCCATTGGCGTCATTCGAATTTATGAGGACCGGTTGCGCCACAAACAGATTCAAGTCAAAACTGAATTTCCCGACGAGACGTTGATCGCCCGGGCTGATGCCCACGCCCTGGAACAAATCCTGGGCAATCTGCTTTCCAATGCCGTCAAGTTTTCGCCCAATGGGAAAACAATCCATGTCAATGTCCGTCCCAATGGGCACTGGGTGGAATTTTCGATGCGGGACGAAGGGCCGGGATTTACCGAGGCGGACAAGGCGCGGATGTTCCGCCGCTACGGACGCCTCTCGGCCCGGCCCACCGGAGGAGAAACCTCCACTGGCTTGGGATTGAGCATCGTTCGCAAGCTCGTCCTGGCCATGCACGGCGAAATAACCTGCGAAAGCGCTCCTGGACAGGGCGCAACCTTCACCATCCGGCTGCCCAAAGAAAAAAATTAAAAATTTATGGATTTTCTTGTTATTGACGACGATAAAACGTTCCGCGACGCCACTTGTTTTTTGATTGAAGACGAGGGCCATTACTCCGAAGGAGTGGATTCCGGGCAGGTGGGCATGACCTGGCTCAAGGACGAAAAATTCGACGCCGTTCTTTTGGACATGAATCTAGGCCCGGAAAACGGCCTGGACATTCTGAGCCAAATTCAAAAGCAATATCCGCAAATTCCGGTGGTGATTATCACCGCGCAGGGGAGCATTCAGGCCGCCGTTGAAGCCATGCGGCGCGGCGCGGCGGACTTTTTGGAAAAACCGTTTCAGCGGGAGCAATTTTTGACGGTGCTGGCTCGGCTCCAGCGCCTGGGCAGAATGGGCCAGCAAATCCGCCGACTGGAACAGGAAGTCAGCGAAAACCGCGCCCAAAGCATCGAACCGATCTTCGATTTCACCAATCCGGCCATACGCAGCGCCATGGAAGTGCTGATGCGCGCCGCCAAAACGCCCGCGTCCATTCTCATTCTGGGAGAAAGCGGCACCGGCAAAACCGTGGCCGCCCGCACCGTCCATCAAAACAGCCATCTGAGTGACAAGGCATTTGTCACGGTCAGTTGCCCGAGTCTTTCGAAAGAACTCCTGGAAAGCGAACTCTTCGGGCACGTCAAAGGCTCCTTTACCGGCGCCATCAAGGACCACTGGGGCAAGGTCCGCGCCGCCGACGGCGGAACGCTCTTCCTCGATGAAATAGGCGATCTGCCAATCGAAATTCAACCCAAGCTGCTGCGCCTGCTTCAGGAGCGGGAATACGAGAGATTGGGTGAAAACGTGACGCGCCAGGCGAATGTTCGCATCATTGCCGCCACCAACCGCGACCTCAAAAAACGTGTCGCCGACGGCGTATTCCGCGAGGACCTCTATTTCCGGCTCAATGTCATTGCCGTGGAAATGCCCCCCCTGCGCATGCTGGACACCGACGTCATCCGTTTTGCCGAGCATTACGCCAATTTTTTTTCCGCGCAGTGCGCGCGCAAGATCGAAGGCCTGACACCCGAGGCTGTCGCCTGCATCCGCACTTACTCCTGGCCGGGCAATCTTCGCGAACTGCGCAATTCCATCGAACGGGCCGTGATTATGGCCAGGCACGATAAAATTGTTCCCGGAGATTTCCCGTCTGAAATGTGCGACACGAGGGCCGGCGCGCTGGCCGACGGCGCTGTGGCGCAGGTTGGCTCGCTGATTTCGCTCGAAAGACTCGAGGAAATTCACCTGCGCAAAATCCTCGAACGCACCCCCAGCCTCACCGAGGCCGCCCAAATCCTGGGCATTGACCAGGCCACGCTTTACCGCAAGCGCAAGAAAATCGGACTGGAATGAGAGCCGGCCCGGTTTCGGCCCTGACCGAACCGTTGGCGCCGAAAAATGAAAAATTAACGAATTGCTTTTTGGCTTCGGGCATGGCTTATTGTGCGGCTCACGGCGCATGGTAGGTTACCCAAGTGGCCAACGGGGGCAGACTGTAAATCTGCTGGCTTACGCCTTCGATGGTTCGAATCCATCACCTACCACCATCTTCTCGTTTTATACAACAAACACAGCCTGACGGGGGTATTTCGTATTTCTGCACGACGAAGTCATAACGTAGAGTCATAACACATTCAAAAATGGCCAAAAGTGTTCATG
>JBOHXA010000203.1:0-1189 GCA_050737335.1 Limisphaerales bacterium
GTGTGAAATAGGTCCTTCCATCGGACGCGGCCGCGCCGCCATGCCGCGTAGAGCAACAAAACGACCGGAAACATGACAACGGTGGTTTTGGCCATTAATGCCAGGACAAAGGCGGACAGCGAGATTAAATACCACAACGCGCCCGCGTCCGTGCGATGACTGTCCTGGCCGGACGATGCGGCTGGATAAAGTCGTTCGTTTTCGTAGCGAAGATAGGCGATGAAAGCCAGCAGAAAGAACGGCAGGGACAGCGTATTTTTTAATTCGGCAATCCGGGCCACCGAGTTGACGCAGACCGGATGCACTGTAAACAGGGCCGCTCCCAGCCATGCTCCGGGAACGTTTAAGCGGCGCAGCAATCGCCATAACAAAATCCCGCTGGCGGCCTGCAAAAGAATATTGACGAGGTGATAGCCAGCCGGGCTTTGCCCAAACGCAACATGCTCCAGCCACCACACAAACGTCGTCAATGTGAAATCCGTTCCGAACCACAGCGAACGCAACGTGAGCTGGCCATTGACCAGGGGATTGTCCCGGCCAGTGAGCCGGGCGTCGTCCATCAGAAAGCTTCCGGGCACGACCGGGTGATAGACCGCCAATGCCAAAGCTGCAAGGGCCAGCGCGCCCAGGGCAAAGCGGGCTTGAGGCTTCAAGTTCAATATTTTAAGAAAAAAGGCGAGCCATCGCTGGCTCGCCTTGATGATCTGCAAAACCGATCACAGCCCGCGCCCGATCATGTATTTCAACAGGTCGGCCACGCGGCAGCTATATCCCCATTCGTTGTCGTACCAGCTAATCAGCTTGAAGAAACGCTTGTTCAGTTCCATGCCCGATCCGGCATCGAAAATGGAGCTGGCCTGGTTGTGAACGAAATCCGTGCTCACCACTTCCTCGTCCGTATATTCCAATAGGCCTTTGAGATAGGTCTCGCTGGCTCGCTTCATCGCCGCGGAAATGTCCTTGTAATTCGTTTCCTTGACGGTTCGGACGGTCAGGTCCACAACGGAAACGGTGGGAGTCGGCACGCGGAAAGACATGCCGGTCAGTTTGCCTTTGACTTCCGGGCAAACCAGACCCACGGCCCTGGCCGCGCCCGTGGTGGATGGAATCAGGTTGATCGCCGCGCTCCGCCCGCCTTTCCAGTCCTTTTTGCTCGGCCCATCCACGGTCTTTTGCGTCGCAGTGTAAC
>JBOHXA010000204.1:0-3001 GCA_050737335.1 Limisphaerales bacterium
GATATTGACCCCGGAGAGTTGGCCGAACACGGACAAAAGCACGCCCAGCAATAGCGCGCGGCGCAGGCCTGGCTCGAACAATTCGCGCATGGACGCGCGCGCCTCGATGGTTTTATTTATTTGGCTCAATTGTTGGCCGGCTGTTTCCGCCCCGCCAATTCGTTTCAATATTTCCAATCCCTGCGCTTCGCGTCCGGCCTGAATCAGCCAGCGGGGGGTTTCCGGAACGCAAAACAGCAAAAGAAGGAATACGGCGGCCGGCAGCATTTCCGCTCCAAACATGGCGCGCCAATACTCGCTCACCATGATCCAATGCAGCCGTGGAAAATTGGCAAATGCCAATGGATGAGCCTGGGCAAATCGCAACAGCAGCCAATTTGACAGGTAGGCCAATAAAATGCCGATGACGATGGACAATTGGTAACACGCCACGAGACGGCCGCGCCAGGCCGAGGGGGCGAACTCGGAGATGTACATGGGCGCTATGACCGAGGCCATGCCGATGCCGATGCCACAGTTCAGCCGGGCCAGGACCAGGACGCTGAAGGCGTGTGGGATTGTGGAATAAATTGCCGACGCAAAAAAGAATATCGCCGAGGCGAGCAGGACGGGTTTTCTGCCGAAACGATCGCCCAAAGTTCCGGCGATTGCCGCGCCGAGGATGCAGCCGACCAGCGCGGAACTCGTGAACCATCCCTGCATCAAGTCGCTCAGGCCAAATTTCGCCTGCACGCGTTGGACGGTCCCTGAAATGACGGCCGTATCAAATCCAAACAACAGGCCGGCGAGGGAAGCGACCAGGCAAATCAACGCGAGATATTGGAAATTTCGATTGGAACAGCCAATCGGTGGGGCGGCGGAATCGGCTGCCTGAAGCTGAAAATTTCGGCTCATATTTTTCCATTAAGAGCGGATTCCCGGCAGCAGTTCGCGTCGCGCTCGCTGGCTCTCCCCGCGGCCAACAGTTGCCAACAATACCATTGCATTCGCGGCAAATGGAAGGGGCCTTTCCACATGTTTCCCTTCAAACGGCTCGCCACGCTGCCGTCGCGATGCAAGTAGCCGAACCATTCGCCGTGGTCCGGGTCAGGAAAATGGGCATAGGCCCATTGGTGGACCTGGCGATGCCATTCCGCGTATTTTTCATTTCCGGTCAAATGGTATGCCAGCAGCGTGGCGATGATGGCTTCGTTGTGCGGCCACCAGAACTTCATATCGTGCCAATACTCGGCGCAAGGAAGGCCGCGCGCGTCGCGAAAGTAAAAGATTCCGCCATACTCGGGGTCCCAGCCCAGGGAGTAAGAATAATCTATGATACGACAACCCAACCGGACCAGCCGGGGATCGTTTTGGCGATGGCGAGCTTCCTCGAGAATGAACCAGCCCATTTCGAGGCTGTGGCCGGGGTTGATCAATCTTCCATCAAATGTGTCGTGGAATTCGCCGTTGGGGCCGACCGATTCCAAAAGCGCCCCGAATTCCGGCTTAAGAAAGTGCCGCTCGACCTCGTCAATGCATCGGTCAATGATTTCGAGGCAGATCGGGTCATTGACCGCCCTGCGCAATTCCTGGGCCGTCACCAGGAGGATCATGGGCATGGCCAGGCCTTTCGCGGGACGCGCGCCGGGATTGACTTTGGGGGGCAAAAGGCCGGGCGTGGTATGATATTTAAGGATCAAGTGGAACAGGTCGAGCGCCTGTTCCACATAAGGCGCCTTACCGGTCGCCATTCCAAACGCGGCCAGGGCTGTGACAGCAAAGCATTCGGAGAAAAGATAACGGCGTTTTCGAAGCGGCTGTCCTTCGCGCGTGAGCCAGAAGAACATGCGGCCGTCTGTGTCGAAACAACGTTTATTGATAAAATCAATTCCATGCCGCGCGGCATCGAGCCATTCGGGCCGCTTTTCGACCGTGTTATAGAGGGTTGCCAGGAGCCAGGCAAAGCGGCCTTGAAACCAGACTGATTTGTCGGTTTGCAGGACGGTTCCGTCCTGGTCAAAACAGGTAAGGTAACCTCCGCACTCCCGGTCAATCGCCCTGGGCAGCCAAAACGGGAGCGTGTCCGAGAGAAGGCCGTCCCGATAAGTCGGGAGAAAGGTCTCCAAGGATCGCGGCGGATTGGCGGGATTTAAAACGTGGGAACTTGGAGTCATTCACTGTGTCCCTTTCAAAAACTCTTTGAAATACTTACGTTCATTTTAAATTCAGGGCCCAAGGCTGCTTTTACCGGATTCCACGGCATTCGTTCATCAGGGAATATTCCGGATTTGGGGCGGGAACCACAATGACGCAAATGCGTCATTGTCGTGGAATCAGGGACATGCTGTTATGGTTATGACAATGCGGAAGAAAACTTGCGCATCAAAAAACAGAGCCTTCACGCTGATTGAACTTCTGGTGGTCATCGCCATCATTGCAATTTTGGCGGCGATCCTGTTGCCGGTATTGAACCAGGCGGAGCAGAAAGCGCGGACGACGCAATGTCTTAATAATATTCGGCAACTGGTGCTGGCGTGGAACACGTATCTGATTGATTCCAATGACCGCATCGTTAACAACCACAGCAATGGGAATTCGGCGTGCGGCAAGGATGCCTGGGTGACGGGAGGCAACAAGCTGGGAGTGGGCGCCTGGAACGGCAGCGCCAGGGAAGAAGACAGCGCCACGGCGCAAACAACAGCCTGGGCCATCCAATACGGATTGCTCTTTGGCTACAATTCCGAACCCAAGCTTTACCATTGTCCGTCCGACCTTTCGCTCGACACCAAATGGAAGGTTCCTCGTGACCGCAGCTATTCGATCAGTTGCGGAATGAATTGGACGAATGACGACGGGGACATCATTCCCTCCAACGGCAGCTTTGTCAAATCCACGGACATTCGCAATCCTGGCCCGTCGCAGGCGCTGGTATTTATTGATCTGTCGGCCAACAGCATAGATAACAATGAATTTCCCTGTTACAACGCCGGCGAAGGCACTTACCTATACTGGAAACTTCCGA
>JBOHXA010000205.1:0-3506 GCA_050737335.1 Limisphaerales bacterium
TCCTTTTCAGGATGTTTTGTTTCATCGTGAAAGCCATAAGAAAGTAACTCCCGGCAAGCAAATAAATAAATAAAATCCCAGCAAGCACGTCACCGGCTACCTGCGATATGTGCAGTGTCCCCAAGAACGTTCCCATGCAAGGACAGGGTCTTGTCCAACCGGCAAAATGTACGCCACACCGATAAACAAGGAATCCGGTGGCAACCCAAGCTATCAGCGCCAAGCTCAACCTCTTTTTACTCGAAAGGAAGCAGACGGTTGAAATTGTGACTTCCACAAGGCCAGCCAAAAGCATTAAGTGTCGGAAAGAAATGGCAAATAGAGGGTCATCCAAGCGTAAAAGTTGTTGGTGACCAAATGCGCTTATGATTTTTGCCATCCCGGTGGTGAGCAAAATGCAACCGGACGAGAAGACGAACGAATTAGTCCAATCTCCCAAATTGTCGTTGGAAGATCCGGTAAAAAATTCACTTGCAACATTTCTCATGCGCCCTGCCCGAGATGTCAAGTTTTGCGTAATATCATCTGTATTCTTTTCTGACTGACTCGCCATGATGCAATTCCTAACCACGTTCCATTAAACCATCAAAAACTTGTCAAGGCCAGCAAAAACATCAATGAAAATGCGACAATATCTACAAAAACGCGACATTCCGGATTTTCCAGCTTTGCTCGGAGCCGTATCGCTTCGTGGGACAGGAGCCGAAACGGTTTTTGAATTCATTGCTCAAATGGTTCGGATGTTTGTAGCTCAGCAATCCCGCCGTTTCCTTGACACTGGCCCCGCCCCGCAACAGCCCGTCTGCGCGTTGAATTCGCCATTTCAGAAGCCATGCCTTCGGGCATCTGCCCGTCTCGTTTACAAAAAATCGTTCCAGTGTTCGTGACGAAACCCCGCAGATTTCAGCTAGCCTTGATACCCGCCAATTGACTTCTTTTGCCAGTTCTGGCCAATTGGCGACCTGACTCAATTTTGTATTTATACTGTTTCCTCCTTTAGTCCAATTTCAATTTTGCAGTGCGGGCATTTGATTTTGCGTCCAAGGGCGTGGGCGGGGAACTCGACGTGTTCCTTGCAAAAGTAGCATGCCATTTTCAGTATTTCTTCGGGTTTGCGGAGGGTCACCAGAGCCTGACAGTGAGGGCAGTCGGTCATTTGCCCCAGGTTTTGGATCGGGAATTTCACGCGCCCGCCACAGGACGGACACGACATTTTTTGCCATTGCAAGTCCGCTGGCAACCGGCGTTCCAGCAGCAGGGCCACGCAGCTTCCAATGAACAGATAGGCGAAGACTGCGTCCGCCACGGCGTTTGCCATACCGGCGGAAATTGAGAAGGCGCGGGAAAAGCCTTGCAAATAGCCGCTTAAGCTTCGACATCCCTCCCAGGCGAGGCCGATTCGAATAATCAGGCACTCGAAGCCGACCCCGGCCAGTAAAAGCAGCGGACGCCTCATTCCATCGCTGAAAAGGCAAACCAGGGCCAATGCCCCGCCAAGTCCCGCAAAAATCCAGAACCAATCGTTGACCGACACGGCGAAAATCGGGTCGCGAGGTGAGACGTAATCCGGCGCACTGGTCCAGTTGATCAACACCAGGGCTGTGGCCATTGCCAGAAGCAGCGCGCCGGCTGAATTTATGAAGATAGCAATCGCCTTTTGCATTCGCATCCTATGGTTCGCCGAGAAACAGGAGCGTTTCGCGAAGGCGTTCTCGTCCGCCTTCAAGGGTGTTGAGGATATGCCCAGAGGCGGGATGGATTAGAAGTGTTACCGGGACGCCGGCTTTGGCGGCATCTTCCTGAAAACTCAACCCACGCTCGCCGAATGCCGGGTCATTCTGGCCGGTGTCAATGAAAAGCCTTGTGCCGACAATTTTGGATGGGTCCGGGAAAGCGATTGGATTCCAGGATACGGCGCCTGCCCAAAGGCCCGGATGGTTTTCGAGCAACTCGTCCGCGGCCGGCGCCCCCGCTGAAACGTCGAAAAGAAATACCCTGTTTGTGTCAACATCCGCTCTTTGAGCGAGGCTTTTAAATACGGCAAGCGCATCACTGGCCCATTCGGAAAAGTCGCGCCGATAGTGTTCGGCGTACGCATAATAGAATCCGGCCTCGCTGAGGGCCTCGTAGTAGCTGGCCCACGCGAATCCAGGCCGCTCGACGCCGTGGATGCCCAGGATCAACGGGTGTTTTTTGAAACGGCCTGCATGGGGCGGCTGATACAAATAGTAAATCAGCGGCTTTCCATCCGCGTCAGTGATTTGATTTCGCGTAACGACGCAGTTTGTCATGTAATCCAGATGCTCGGCAGTTATGGGCACGACGCACTGAACGGCGCCGGAGGCGACGTCATACTGGTTTATTTCGGCCGGCCCCTGGCTGAACGAAGTCACCAAAAAAATCTCCCGTTGGCTTGCCGCAAAACCTTTGACCTGGTCCGGCCATCGAAATTCGACGGGTTTAAGGGAATCGCCCGCTTTGACCAGCAAAACATTTGTGAGGCCATTTTGGGAAAGAAACGTGTAACCGTGCCCGTCGTTGATGAACGCCGGATGGTCCAACGGGCATTCCGCGGCATTGAGCCTTTGAATTCCGAACGGCTGGCCGCCGCGGTTTGGATCAAAGAACGTGAAATACTGACCCGTCTTATCCTCGCAACGGAGCAGAAACCGGCCCGTCGCCTGGGAATACGAAAATCCGAGCAGGGCGTTCGTCGTGGTTTCCCAAATCTCTTCCGCCGCGTCAGAGTTTTCGCCACATTTCCAGATGGTGTTCCCTTGCTGCCAGACAACGGAATCATCGTCGAAGGCGGTCAGATTCCGCACTGGCGCATTTTTCAATCGGTTTGGATCCTCTTTGAAGCATTCGAAGAATTTCGGCGCCGACCATCGCCCCTGGGATCTCTCGATTCTGAACAGGACGTGATTTTTGTCCATAAACACAAGGTTACCGGGCGACAGCCACACGCCTGAAAGGGCGCGAACATGGGAAGGGATGGCGGCCACGGTTTTCCCGGTATGGCCGTCGCCGATCACAATCTCCCAGAGAAAGTTCCACTTGCCGCGCCGGCCATAGGCGAAAAACTGGTCGTCCGGCGACCAGCCCAGGAAAGTCTCGCTGGGCATGGAGGGTTGTCCAACGATCTCGTGAAAGAGCAACTTTCGTTTTCGGTCGGCGGCATCATAAAAGCAAAGGCTGACGCCCTGATTTTCTCCTTCGAGGTACAGCAGTCGCGTGCCGGAATGATCCGGCATTAATTCGCCCCGGAAATTTCCGAACGACGGGGAGTGCGCTTCGGCCACGATTTGGCTCAAATGACCTGCCCGCGTAACCAGGACGAGCGCGTGCCAGAAAACGAGAAACAACGGCGTGATAATGGTCAACGCCATGCCCAGACGCCGCGAGCGCACACGCTCGACAACACGGCGGGCCAATAGCGCCAGCCTTCGCCTGGGCGGGCCGAGGCGATTCCACGCCTTTATACACCAGACTTCGATCATGATTTA
>JBOHXA010000206.1:0-1553 GCA_050737335.1 Limisphaerales bacterium
GACGAACTGAATCGGGCCGCAGCATAAGATGAAATTAAGAATAACGACGGCTTTTCCCGCCTCGAAAAGGTTTTTCGCGCCGCCGCTCTTTGGTTTATTTGTTTTAAGCGCGACAGCACACGCGCAACAGGAAACCATCCAGCAGCTTGCCCCGCCCGTGGAACCTATTTCGCAACTGGCCATGACCAACAGCTTCCAACTATTTGGCCCGCATCCGGCGGCGACCGGTCCCAACGAGTATGAACCGTTTCGCTGGGACCAATTCACGGTTCGTCCGCACGCGGATTACCAGTTCGAAGACGCCTATCACATTCTGGCGGCGCCCAGCAACCAGGTGGACACGACGATTCAACGGATTTCGCCAGGGTTATTGTTTAACCTCGGCCCGCATTGGGCATTGGATTACACGCTCTCGCTGGGGTTTTATTCCAATACAAATTTTGGGCGTGAGGTGGACCATTCGATCACTTTGACCGGCCAAACGGTTTATGGAGACTGGGCGCTGGGGTTCCTGCAAACGGTGCTGTTGAGCAGCTCGCCTTTGGTGGAGTTCGGCGGACAAACCTCCCAGGAATATTTCACCACGACCGTAACCGGCCATCACGAAGACAACCAATACGTTTCCGAAGACCTTGATCTGAACCAAAACATCCAGGTCTTTCCGGGAGGCGATTTCGAAGACATGCGCTCCTGGTCAACGTTGGACTGGTTAAATTATCAGCCGCAGTCTCACTTCAACATCGGGCTGGGGCCGGGTTTGGGATATAACTACGCCCTCTACGGGCCTGATTCGGTATTCGAGCAGATCATGGCGCGCCTGAACTGGCGGTTGACGGGCGTTCTGAGTCTCCAGCTTTCGGGCGGAGTGAACGAAACGGAATTTCTGGGGTCCCAGGGCGGCGGCAACATTTTCAGCCCGATTTACAGCGCAAGCCTTGAATTCCGGCCGTTTACCCAAACGGAACTTTCCGTTTACGCAAGCCGTTACGTGGCGCCATCCGTCCTGGTGGATGAAACGACCGAGGGGTCCAGCGTGGGCGGCTCGGTGAGCCAGCGATTTCTCGGACAATTCTATTTAAGCTGCCAGGCGTCATACAACAATGAAAAATTCGTCGCGCCCACCATTCTGACGCTCGTCCAGGTCAACCCCAAGGTTTACGCCCTTGAACTCCTGAACTTGGGGCGAACCGACAAGTATTACAGCCTGACGCTGCGATTGAGCCATTCTTTTCTCGGTCGCGGCAATATTTCGGCCTTTTACCAATACAGCAGCGACATCTCCACGGCGCCCGGTTACAGCTTCGCGGGCAATGAGTTTGGGGGAGAAGTCGGCTACAGTTTTTAATTTCATGCCAGCCAAAGAACTCAAATTCACGTCCTCCGGGAGCCGGGTACTCGTCAGAGCGCCGGAATCGTGGGCCAAACGAAACAAACCGCGACTGATCCTGTTTTTCGCCGGAGTTGCATTGCTTGCGCTTTTTTTCAGCGCGCCGCTTTATCATTTGCTGAAACTGTCGGCGACGGATGATTTGTATTCGGACATACCGTTACTC
>JBOHXA010000207.1:0-3661 GCA_050737335.1 Limisphaerales bacterium
TGGCAATACCATGACCGCCGCTTCACCCTCGCTCGGACTTTATCCGCCAACGGCCCTTTGGGTCAAGGCGAATACCGGAGTGACGTCTGACGGCACCGGCGGCGTCGGCCTGTGGAACGACCTCTCCGGAAATGGAAATAGTCTGAATGGGTTTGGCGGGGCGACAGACCCGGTGCTTGCCACTAATAATTTCGGAGACGTCGTGATCCGTTTTACCGGCACCAACGATTCGGAAATGTTTGCCCTCGACGCGCCTTCGCTTGAAATCACGGGTGACATGTCGGTCTTTTCTGTGATGAACTTTGCGTCGCTCAACGGCGGCACTAATGGCGAGATTGTGTCCAAGACCGGGAGCGTTAATTTCAGTATTGCCGCGCCTTATGATTATTACGTGGCCAACCCGACAAATGTCCTTTTCTATCGCGGCAACGGCGGCGGCAGCGGCAACGGCATCAGTTACGGGGATTACGTTTCCACCAACGGCCCGTCTATCGGCGTGCCACACATCGTGGGCGTGACCGAAACCGCCAATACCGTCAGCCACGTCATTGACGACAATGCGGCTGGAACCGGCCTCCTCAGCGCCAACTATAATGAGACGTCCGACGCCGATCAGGGGGTCAGCATGCTGATCGGGGCGCGCGGGGATAACCACAATCGCCTGACCGGCGACATTGCCGAAATGATCATTATGAGCTCAGGCATGTCCAGCAACGACGTGGCCTCGTTGGACAATTACCTCGCGGCCGGCCACAGGCTGCCTATCGGCACAAATTCCTATGCCACCATCACACAGCAGCCGGTCGCCGGCACCAATATAGACTTTAACTCCACGTTGACTGTCCCGGCGGGCGTGTCTGGCAACCCGTTGGCCTTGCAATGGTATGACACCAATGGCGTGGCCATCGCCGGGCAAACCAGCGCCACGCTGACCGTCAACAATGATCAAACAAGTGACGCCTATTACCTGGTGGCAACCAACACGTTCGACTCAGTCACCTCCAGCATAGTGTCCGTCACAGTCATTTCCGGCCTGCAAGTGGGTCTCGGGCCGAATGTGACACTCTATTCGGGGGAACCCTGGACTTTCACCGCCCAGGCCTACGGCAATGTGCCGTTGTATTATCAATGGTACCAGGGCGCCACGCCCATTCCCAACGCCACCAACGCGAGCTACTCAACGGTCGCATCGCTGGGCGCAACGTCTTATAGCTGCCTTGTCACGAATGGCTACAATGGCTACACCAGCACCAACGCCGGGCCGGTGACATTAACTGGCATACCCGAGCCGACCAACGGCTTCTCGCAGGCGATACTCAGCGACCATCCGATTGCCTACTGGCGGTTGAATGAGCCGTCCGGCAGCGCCATCGCTTACGATTACGTAGGGGGTTACAACGGCGTCTATGGATCCGATACCACCAACGGTTTGCCGGGCGTGACTATTGCCGGCGCCTCCGGTGAGTTGGGCGTGGCCATGGACAGCAGCGACAGCTCGTCGAATACGGTAGGTCACGTCACCACTCCGGGCATCAATTTGACCACGAACAGCGTGACGCTCGTATGCTGGGTGTATTCGTTCGGCGCCCAGGTCAATCCCTCGGGTTTGGTCTTCCTCCGCGACAGCAACAACGCCAACGTTTTCGGTACCCAGGTCGGTGGAGGCCAGGATTTCGATTATACGTGGAGCCAAAATGCCGCGACTTATAACTACGGTTCCGGCCTGGTGGTGCCGGCTAACGTTTGGTCTCTCACAGCGCTGGCGATCACGCCATCCAACGCCACCCTCTATTTCTACAACCCGCAAACCAGCGGCAGCGCGGTCAATCCCGTCGCCAACCCGCCGCAGTCGTTCGCCGCGGGATTTGCCTTGGGCGCGGACCCCCAAGCCATCACCAGCAACCGCACTTTCAACGGTGAAATGGACGAAGTGGCCGTATTTGATTACACGATGTCAGCCAGCCAATTGCAGCAGCTTTATACCGCCGCAACCACGGGTCCGGTCACAGTCAACACCAACCCGACGAACATCGTGTTCTCGGTTGTGAATAACCAGTTGAACCTGAGCTGGCCCGCAGACCATACAGGCTGGCAATTGCAGGCCCAGACCAACAACCTGTCGGTTGGCATCAGCACCAATTGGGTGAACGTGAGCGGGACCACGAGCACGAACAAGGTGATCATCCCGATCAATCTGACCAACGGCAGCGTGTTCTACCGCCTGGTGTACCCATAAACGTACAAGCACCAGAAATACCATGACATTTTCCATCACAAGTAACGGCGCTCTGGATGATTCAAGGAGGGAAAGCCGGGCCTTTGGTGGATTCATTCCGGGCGTGAAGGCGCAACCCGCCTTCACGCTCATTGAACTCCTCGTGGTCATCGCCATTATCGCCATTCTGGCGGCCATCCTGCTGCCGGTGCTGCACCAGGCCGAAGAAAAGGCCAAAGCGACGGATTGCCTCAATAATATGAAGCAATTGCAATTGTGTTATAATATGTATGTCCAGGATAACAATGAAAGTCTGCCGTTGAACTTTAGCGCGGTCCAGTCGGTTCTTAACACCCCGGGCAATTGGATACAAGGCCAATGCAATCAAGCGGTCGGATCCGGAAACGCGGACGTGGCGGACTATAATATCCGGAAGTCCGCGCTTTACCCCTATAATCAACAAGCCAAAATTTATATATGTCCGTCGGTTACGAGGTTGATCGGGCCGGTGAATGCGAATCAGGCGCTCCTGGCGAGGACGAAATCCGGCGTTACCATCGGTATAAACAGCATGGTGCCACAGGTCCGGAGCTGCTCCATTGATTACTCCATGGGCGGAAATTCGGCTCAATCCCCAACGGGTCCGTGGACGATCTCCTACGGTGGAAATACGTGGAATTCATACGGGAAAATGAGCTCAATCGTGGCGACGCGCGTTTCTCAAGAGTTGGTGTTTGCGCAGGAAGCCGAGTCCACGCTGAGCGATGGCTGCTTTGCCATGTATCCGGACAATTACGCCAACCCGATAAATTCCTGGTTCAATGCGCCGGCCAATCGCCATGACGATGGCGAGAATTTTTCCTTTGCCGATGGCCACGTCGAGTATTGGCACTGGCTTGACCCGGACATCGCCAGTCTTCAGAATCAAGACTCCGCCGCCGGCGGCGGCGGTCCCTTTGCAGCCAACGCCCCTTACGGCGATTTATACCGGATTGAGGCCGCGGCAGCCACGATCCCTTGATTTGATCCGGTTTTCTTCCAAGGCAACGAATGGCCGCACAGTGTGAATTTCACAGGTTTCCCGAAGGAAGAAAAAAATCAAATATATCGAGGGCGATTAGATGGTTCGCTCTCGTGCTATTCACGGCTTCAGTGGTTTATGCCGCTTCCGGTGAACCGTCAGCTCCTGTGGGAATGCTCGTAAATGGCGTAAAGAACCCGCTGGCGATTGATCGTGACACGACCCGATTCACCTGGATGTCTTCGGATACCACTCGCGGTGAACGCCAGGCAGCTTATCAAATTATTCTGTTTCAAAACCCACTCGGCTCAGGGCCGCGAACTGTGGACTCGGCACGAATTTGGTGGGACAGCGGCAAGATAAATTCGGACCAATCCGCTTCAATCGAATACACGGGTAAGGCGTTGCCCACCATGACCCGCTTC
>JBOHXA010000208.1:0-5043 GCA_050737335.1 Limisphaerales bacterium
GCTACAGCCTGGACAATCTTTCCCTGATGGCGCTGGTCATTTCCACGGGCTTCGTCGTAGATGATGCCATAGTGGTCGTTGAAAATGTTTCGCGATACATCGAACAAGGATTATCTCCGATGCAATCGGCTCTCAGGGGCGCGCGCGAAGTCGGCTTTACGGTGCTTTCCATCAGCATTTCATTGGTGGCCGTGTTCACACCGATTCTCTTAATGGGCGGCATCCTGGGCCGTCTCTTTCGCGAGTTTGCGGTGACGTTGTCAACCGCCATTATTGTGTCTTTGATCATTTCCCTGACCGCGACACCCATGATGTGCTCGCGGCTCCTGCGTCATCAAAAGGAAAAATCCCACGGCAAAATATACCATTTCAGCGAGTCAGCCTTCGCGTGGCTGCTGGAACATTATAAAAGAGCGCTGACCGTCGTTTTGCGCCATCCGGCCATTACACTCTTTGTCCTCATCCTTACGATCGCCCTAAATGTCGTTCTCATAATCGTTATCCCCCGGGGCTATTTTCCTGAGCAGGACAACGGCACCGTTTTTGGCAACATTCAGGGGAATGAAAGCGCCTCCTATCAGTCTATGCAGCATGTCGCTCAACGGGTAAATTTAATTGCCACAAATGATCCCGCCGTCGCGGGCGCCATCACCTTCACCGGCGGAAGCGGCCCGGCAAACAGCGGTTTCGTTTACCTCGCCCTCAAACCGCTGAATCAACGAAAAATCAGCGCCCTCCAGGTTGTCAATCGCCTTCGTCCCAAATTCGGCACTATCGCGGGCGCAACTGTATTTCTTCAGCCCGGCCAGGACTTGCGCATGGGTGGACGCCAAAGCAGCGCTCAATATCAATACACGATTCAAAGCGAGAATTTGGACGATCTGAACAAATGGGGCCCGATTCTTCTGGCAAATATGAAAAAATTGCCGGGCTTTACCGATGTCAACAGCGACCAGCAAAACAACGGCCTGCAGGCCTCGCTGGTCTATGATCGCAACACCGCCGCCCGTCTGGGCATCCCCACCCAACTCATTGACCGCACTCTCTATGACGCGTTTGGCCAGGAATACGCTTCCACGATGCATACCCCCCTCAATCAGTATTACGTGGTGCTCGAAGTGCAGCAGCAGTTCTGGCAAAGTCCCCGGGGCCTCGACGATATTTATCTCCATGCGACCAACAGTTCAGCAATGGTCCCCTTAAGCGCCATCGCCAAGTATAAACCCACCACCTCCGCCATCCAGGTGAATCACACGGGCCAATTTCCCTCCGTCACCATTTCCTATAACCTGACTCCCGGTTTTCCATTGGGCGACGCCGTCAATGAAATTGACCAAATGATGCAGAACTTGAAAATCCCGCAAACAATTCACGGGAGTTCCTCCGGCACGGCGGCGGCCTACAAATCGCTCCTGGGCACCGAACTGATGCTGGTGGGGGTCGCGCTTCTCGCGGTGTATATTGTCCTGGGCATTCTCTATGAAAGTTTAATCCATCCCGTCACCATCATTTCCACCCTGCCGTCGGCGGGAGTCGGCGCCCTGCTGGCATTGCTTGTTTCCAATACGGATTTCAGCGTCATCGCCCTCATTGGCATTATTCTCCTGATTGGCATCGTGAAGAAAAATGCCATTCTCATGGTGGATTTCGCCTTGTCGGCGGAACGCGAGCTGCGCATCCCGCCGCGCGAAGCGATCTTCCAGGCTTGCTCGCTCCGCTTTCGGCCCATACTCATGACCACCCTGTCCGCGATATTTGGGGCGTTGCCATTGGTCTTATTCAACGGCGTCGGCTCCGAATTGCGAAGGCCCCTGGGCATCACCATTGTCGGCGGTCTGACGCTCAGCCAGATCCTCACCCTCTTCACCACGCCGGTCGTCTATCTTTATTTCGACCGGCTGCGTTTGTGGTTGCTGTCTCACTTACGCAGGCCCGTCGCCGTTCTTCCGCCGGCGCCCTCCGCCGGCCTTGGTCTTTCGCAGGGAGGCGTTCGATGAAGATCACGAAAATTATGCGCGCGCATTTTGGAAAAATCCTGTTCTTTCCGGCCCTCGCCGTGCTTTGGACCGGTTGCAGCTTCGCGCCTAAATATTCGCCGCCTGCCGTCCAAACCCCCACCTCTTTCAAGGAAAACTCCGGGACCAACGTCACCGACACTATTTGGCGACCCGCCCGGCCAAACGACGCCGTTATCCGCACGAACTGGTGGGAACTCTTCAACAACCCCGTTCTAAATGATCTTGAAGCACAGGTCGCCATCTCCAATCAAAACGTTGTCGCGGCCTATGAAAACTATCTGTCCGCTCATGCCATCGTTCACGAAGATCAGGCCCAATATTTTCCGACGGCCAATGCCAATCCGAGCGTCACCCGACAGCGTCAGTTCAGCGGCGGTTTTACGCAAAGAAATCCGTATGTCACTTCCTACGATGTGCCATTTGACGCTTCATGGCAGCCCGACCTTTGGGGCAGAATCCGCAATACCGTTCAGGCCGCCAGGGGCCAGGCCCAGGCATCCGCCGCCGATCTCGAGAATGCCAAACTTTCCGCCCAGGCCGAACTGGCTTCAGACTATTTCCAACTCCAGGGCCAGGATTCGTTGATCCAACTCTTCGACGACACTGTCAACGCCTACAGCAATTCATTGAAACTGACCCAGGCCCTGTTTAAGACCGGCATTGATTCCGACCAGGACGTCGCCCAGGCCCAAACACAGCTTGAATCCACCGAAGCCCAGGGGACAAACCTTCGCATTCTCCGCGCGCAACTCGAACACGCCATCGCCGTGCTCCTGGGCCGTCCTCCGGCGACTTTTTCAATTCCACGATCGCCGCTGCAAGCGCGGCCGCCCAGGATTCCGGTCGCGCTGCCCTCTGGCCTTCTCCAGCGACGACCCGACATTGCCGCCGCCGAGCGGGCTGTATTCGAAGCCAATGCTGAAATCGGCGTTGCCCGCGCCGCCTTTTTCCCCAACGTGACATTAAGCGCTTCCGGAGGGTTTGAAAGCCTTGCGACAGCCAATTTGTTTGACTGGTCCAGTCGTGTCTGGTCCATCGGCGCGGCGGCCAGCCAGCCGCTTTTCAATGCCGCACTCGTTCCCGCCATCGCCCAGGTGAAGGCCAATTATCGCAGCGCCGTCGCCAGCTATCGGCAGATTGTGCTATCGGCATTTCAAGGCGTCGAAGACAATCTTGTCGCTTTGCGGGTTCTTAAAAAACAAATCCACCAACAGGAAGTCGCGGTCAATTCTTCTGAAAAATATCTCAACCTCGCCACCTATCGTTACAAGCTGGGCATTGACAGCTACTTGAATGTGATCACCGCCCAAACAACGTTGCTCAACAACAGCCAAACCCTGGAGAACCTTTATACCCAGCAAATGATGGACGCAGTGGTTCTCATCGAAGACCTCGGCGGCGGCTGGAATGTTTCACAATTGCCGAAAGAATAGGCTGTCCACCAGGGCAACTGCCCTGCCAGTCCGGCCGCCTGGCGGCCGGCCAAGATGGGAAAGTTGCCGGTTCCACCCGAACGCCGCAGCGCGCCGTCCCAGCCAACGACAAATTCAGGACAGCGTCAAGATGCGCTCATTTGCATCGCATCCGGAAGGGCCATGAGGTTGTGGACATGAGCTAAATTTAGGATTAATTGTTATGAAATTCCTTAAACGATGGAACGAATTGGAATTGTCGGCGTTGGCCGCATGGGCGCGAACATGGCGCGCCGCTTGAAGGACACCGGGGACACGGTCACCGCAGAGTATGGTGTGTTGCAGGGAGTGACATTGCTCCAAGTAGAGGCAACACCAATGATGGGTTTTTTAAAATCCTCTTCCTTAAATCCAACCGGATAGAGCATGGCACGGGCGGCAGCCCGTTCAAGCAAAATCGAGGTTCTTGACCATGCTGTCATTGGTAGCGGCAATCATACGTCGTTACGAAAACTCGGTTATTTTTGCGTATAAAATCATCTTTCGAAAATCTTGAAAATGATTGGGGAGTCATGTAATTTAGTTAAATGGCAATGGGGTTTGCCATTCCCAATATGGGAAAACTGCCCGCCAAACCTGGCTAATAACTCCTACTGAGAAACCTTTTTAAGGTAGGATGAATGCAGATGTCAAAACAGAGCAAACGGGAACCACACTCTCGCGGTCAATCAATCCTGCTTCAACATTCCCGGAGACATTTTCGAACATCTCCAATCGGATTGCTGACATTTGCCGTCAGCTTGAAATTAAATCTTTGACGCCGCAGATTCAAGCGTGTGAAAAGCTGATCGCCGGCGAGCAAACGATAGACGTAGTCGTGCTTGGGAATTTTAAGGCGGGTAAAAGCTCATTCCTCAATAGTTTAGCGGGAGAAAACATTTTGCCGGTGGGGGTTTTGCCTTTGACCGCCATCATTACCCGATTGCGTTACGGCAATATTGTGAATGCAAAGGCTAAATTCCTCGATGGAACAAGTCACGAGATTTCTATCAACGAGGTAGGCAACTACATTGCCGAGTCTGAAAACCCTGGGAATGTGAAGGGAGTTTCCGAAGTCCTGATTGAAACTCCGGCTCTCAAATCATATGCGGGATTGCAATTCATTGACACCCCCGGTTTGAATAGCATTTATGCCCACAATTCTGAAACGAGTCGAAACTGGCTGCCGCGAGCCGGGGCCGCATTATTGACCATCAGCGCGGACCATCCGTTTTCGGAGCAGGACGCGGAACTGCTGAAGGCTTCGTTGCGTTCCACGCCCAGAGTAAACGTTCTGCTCACAAAGGCCGATTTGCTTGATGCACAACAAATAGATGAAGTTAAAAAATTCATTGGCCGGCAGATTGCTGCCATTACTTCGGAACGTGTTTCCATTTATATCTTTTCAACGCGATGCGAAACCGCTTCACATCGCAATATTTTGGACCGTGAATTGTTGTCGCCGCTGACACTTTACTGCACTTCCGAATCTGGCAACATGAGGTGGACCCCAAGAACTGGACCACCAGTTAAGATGGACTTTTGCTGGTCTGCTGGAGAAAAGAAAGCGGACA
>JBOHXA010000209.1:0-3522 GCA_050737335.1 Limisphaerales bacterium
CTCCACACCACCGGCGAATGCGCCGCTGGAAACGGCTATTCCGTGTATGGCGATTACGCCTGCATGAATGCGCTGCGCGCCCTGGCGATCATGGCCGATTCCATCGGCCAGACCAACGATTCAACGCAGTGGCGCCGTTACGCTGACAAAATGCAAGGGGCGATGGCCAGGCAATACATCATTAGCGATCCCAAGTACGGCCTGGTCTGGACGCTCAAGGATGCCGGGTGGCCAACCCATCCGACCGTTTTGGGGCCATTGATTTTGACGGCGGATTTCGACGGCTTCGCCCCGCGCAACGATACGACGAGCTGGCGCCGGGTGGACGGAGCGGCGTATCAACGACTCATTGACACCTACCGGCCCTTTGGTTTTTACGGACAGGCCATGGGTTACGGCCAGGGATTTGTGACCCAATCGGCGCTCCTTTTGGACCACATGCGCGAGGCAACCGCCATGCTGGATTGGATTGCGAAAGAAATCTATAACCCTCGCATTGGCTGTTTCATAACGCCGGAAGGCGTCCAAATAGACCCGAGCGGGCGTTATTGGTTTCCGGCTGGCGACCTGGGCAATGGCGTCCAGGAGGCTGAAATCATCAAAACACTCCGGATCGTTATTGGCATTGACGACACGCGTCCGGATCGCTTGCAGTTTTATCCGCGGATGCCGCTTAACTGGGATGAAATCGCGGTAAACAAGTATCCGGTGCTGTTCGAGAATTCAGGAACGATGCAAAATGCTTTTTTGCATTTCAAGCTGAAGCGCCGGCGCGCCGGAATGAACCTGGAAATTGGCGCCGACCAAACGGTCGGCCCGGTTGCCATGCGATTGGGGCCTTTTACCCGGCCTCCGGACGAAGCGAGAATCCGCGTGAATGGGCAGGAAGCCCGTCACGTCATCATCGAGCGCAGCGGCGACTCCTGGTGGGCGCGATTTAATTACACGATCAACGGACCGAAACATTAACATCTGGCGCGGCAAGCCCGGATTCCGGTTTTTCCATTTTTCCTTTTTCATTTCACCCTGTTACTCTGGGCCTTGCCCGATGCCAAACCCGATGCCCGACTCCGATTTGCTTTGTTCACTCGGAAAATTGACGCGCGGCCTTTCCGCCCTGTTCTGGGGCCTTCCAGCCGCGCTCATTATTTGCGCGGAAACGGCGCGAATAAGCCTGATTCAACCCTTCGAGATTGTGCCGGCGCTGGCCGTCAACGCCCTGCTGCTCTATGGCCTTTGGCAAATGACCGGCTTTCAAAAGCAGGAACGGCCCTGGCGCTTCGCGCTGGATCGCGCAAAACTCCTGGGCCTGGTGAACATTGGCCTTTGCCCGTTTCTCTTTTGGTTTAATCGCATGCCCGCGCAGGATTATTTTCGCGACGCCGTGGGCGTTCTGGTGATTTCGGCGATGTTGTTTTTGTTCAATCTCAACATTGTATTGAAACAACTCGGCGCCATGCTCCCGGATGAAACGTTGCGGCACGATATCAACTTATTTACGGCCCTGAATCGTTGGATGCTTGCGTCATGGCTCCTCCTGCTCTTCGCATCCGCGGTGCTCCCGGGATTTTTAGCGGATGCGCCCGATTTTGACATCCAGCGTTGGCTTGGGCGCGTTGAACTGGCGGTCCTGCTCTTTCTGGGTCTCGCGCCGCTGTCCATCACCATGGCCCTGATTTGGAAAACCAAGGAGGTGATCTTCGACAGTGTCTTCGGAGCGAAGTGACTTATTTCTCCGGATAGCACCAGACCCAGTCGCCCCTAGCCATATCAATTTGCGTCGAACTCGTTTTAAACGGGACTCCACCATCATCTCGCTCGTTCCAACCCACTGAATATAAAACAAACCAGCCATCCGACTTGAGGCGATAACGTAATGGCTGGCCATTGACTATATCAGGCGGGAGTTTAGGGATATACCGCGGTGACAACGCCTCCAGCGAATCGGGATAATGCCCAAGCGCCAGATGATAACGCTCCAATGCAATGGCCACGCGCGCCAGTTCCACGGATTCCTGACCGAAGGCCATTTTTTCCGCGAATCGGCTCAAATTTGGCGCGTAGTTTTGCGTCAATACATGGATCACCAGATGGGCCGGCCCATTTCCGATGTCGAGTGTCTTCATCGCCTTCGCCGCCTCGGATACTTTAGCTGGGGAAAAGATGGCCTGCCCATCTTCTACAGCAGAATTCCAATTTTCATATTGTCTGGCCATAAGCCTGTCGGCCTGATAAAACCAACCTTCGGGGGCCAAATGAAATTCCAATTCATCGCCGTAAAAATGTCTCGACCATTCCGGGTCGTCTAAAATCATTAAATCGCCAAAACCGCGGCGCTTTTGCTCAAGCCATTTGATAACTTTAATGTGCATCGCGCGTTCGCCCTGGATGGAAAATTGAAAATCGCTGGGAAAATCAAACTTTGCCAATTCCGGTTCACGCGCGATTTTCAGGAAAATTTCCTGCAGCAAGTCGCGGGTCTCGCTTTCATGGCGTGTAAATTTCGCCTGGGGGCCGCGTTTAATTCAATGACGCGCCAGGAAGGGGAATTTGTCTAGAGTTTTGTTCGTCCATTCCTTTGCCCAATGCTTTCATAACGGTTTCACTTTTAATGTCTTTGTTCAGGTCCGGCCGCCGTTTGTTCCTCCGGATTGATCTCCCGCAAAAAGCGCTCGGTCTCGTCAATGACGTGGTCCGGTGTGGATGTTCCCGCGGTGATGCCAATCGTACCGGCCTGGCTAAACCATTCCGGGCGCAAATCCCTGGCGCCCTGGACATGATGAACGCGTCCGCAAAACCGGGAGCAGGTGTTGACCAGTTCGCGCGTGTTGTTGCTGTGCGCGCCGCCAATCACCACGACGACATCGCATTTCCCAGCCAACGCGATGGCGGCGTGCTGCCGCTGCTTTGTCGGCCGGCAGACTGTATCCACGAAGCGCACCTCCGAATCGCCAAAGCGCTCGCGAATGAGTTGCACCAAACCGCGGACGCGGTCAATGGGTTGGGTCGTTTGGGCAATGACGCCAAAACGGCGGCGCGGCTGGAGTTGGGCCACGTCTTGTTCAGAAAGCACGATATCGAACTCCTCAAAATCTTCCGTCAGGCCCAGAACTTCGACGTGCCCCCGTTGGCCAATGATCACCGGATGGAAACCGCTTCGGACCAGCGTGGCCACGTGCCGGTGGGCTACAGCCACCAGCGGGCACGTGGCCTCCAGAACGTTCAGGCCCCGCGTCCGGGTTTCGTCCAATCTGCGGTTCGAAGCCCCATGCGCCGTGACCATGACATTTGGCGTGGTAATGGCCGAAACGCTCCGTTCCACGCGAATGCCCCGGTCCCGCAATTCGGCCAGAACCGACTCATTGTGAACCAAATCGCCCAAAATCGTCAGTGGACCGCGGTCCGCCATTTCTTTGGCCAAGGCGATGGCGTCACGGACGCCGAAGCACATCCCAAAATATTCGGCGCGGATAATTTTCATAAACAGCTTTCAAATATACTTTGTAACACAAAGTTAATGAC
>JBOHXA010000210.1:0-5074 GCA_050737335.1 Limisphaerales bacterium
TCGAGCCCCGCCACTCCCGCCATTTTCCACTTTGTGACCAGCGCCAAACGCACTGCCATCGTCTCGAATTTTCCTCCATAAACCCGTGATACCAACGTTTGGCATTGGCCGACCGGCTGCCCCTTGCGTTCCACTCAAAAAAAAGTAGGATATTGACGTGAAGCTCACTGCGATCATTTATCCTGATACAGAAACCGAATTGTTTGTGGCCGAGTGCCCTGAAATCGGAACCGCCAGCCAGGGCCACACCGAGGAAGAAGCTCTCGCCAACTTGCAAGAGGCCACCGACCTTTACCTCGAATCATTCCCGCACGCCGTCAGGAAACAAACCGCGATCCACACGTTTGAATTGGCACATGGCTAAACTGCCAATCGTCTCAGGCACGGAAGCGGTGAAGGCTTTGAAACGACTTGGATTCCTCGTTGACCGCCAACGGGGCAGTCATGTCGTCCTAAAAAAAGTCACGCCGGAAGGCGAGCGCGGCTGTGTCATTCCCATGCACCGGGAAGTTGCCCTTGGCACTCTGCGGAGCGCGTTAAAAATGGCGGGCGTCTCGCCGGAAAAATTCACCGACGCCCTGTAGTTTGCAGCGGTGTCAGACTGCGATTTTGACGCTACGGTTTTACCCGCTCACGGAAACTTTCAAATTTCTATCTTTATATCGTTTTTGAGGTAAATACAAAGAACCCGAAAATCTGGCCCATTGCAAATCCTGCAGCCCTTGATCCCAAACAATTACTCCTGAAACCATCGGCTTACACAGCCACTTTGACCGTTGCCTAAAATGTTTAGCTAAACTCCCTGCCAGTTCTGAAATTTTGAAA
Organism: Limisphaerales bacterium; assembly: GCA_050737335.1. Taxonomy (GTDB): domain Bacteria; phylum Verrucomicrobiota; class Verrucomicrobiia; order Limisphaerales; family UBA11358; genus UBA11358. Next base: position 826 of record JBOHXA010000210.1, read on the forward strand.
TTTGACGTTGCGAAGGATTCAACGCGGATGCCCCGGCCAGAGAATTGCAAAGAACCGTTGGCAAAGGCTCAAGAGCCGACCCGAACAGTTGAACACGGAACGGGACAACATGATGGTAAGGAGGTCAGGCGCGGAGCAAATAAGGTGATTTTAGGGACAATTAGGGACAATTTAAGTTCGCTTTTCTTCGCAAAGCCGACCGCGTTCGGGGCCGCCTGACGAGATGGTGCCTTCGCCGATCACTACTTACCCTTCGCAGCCAGGGCGGACTCAATTACCTTATCAAGCCGGTGGCCAATGGCATCAACTCCCACCGCGAGGATTTTGCCTGTGTCACCGTCCACGACAACAGGGCAGGGGATTGCTCGAACACCATATTCAACGGCCACCGCGGCTTTCCAATAGCCGCCATCGTAAATTTGCGGCCAGGTCATGTCATTATCCCGCATGAATTGCAATACCTTGGGGCCTTCTCCGGAACGATCCAGGCTCACGCTCACCACGTCAAATCCCCTGGAATGATATTTTTGATACGCCGCGACCACATTGGGAAGTTCGCGGCGACAAGGCCCGCACCAGGTCGCCCAAAAGTCCAATAGCACGACTTTCCCCTTGTAATCACCCGGGAAATCAATTTTTTGGCCGTTGATGGGAGTCATTTGGAAGCGCGGAGCCTTTTGGCCCGCCACCACGGCGGCCCGAGTGTCATTTCCGGCCCCGTCGCTTGCCAGGGCAAGAACACCGACAACGCACGCCGCGAGCAATGTCCCGAAAAATATGCGCGTCTTCATAAAACAATCCTTCGGATGGATGATAACTTTTCGCGCGGCGAAAAGCAAGCTGTGCCGCGACGCCCTTGCCCAAAAGATCGCCTGCCCACCGTAGCTCCCAGCGAAGGTGGGAGCAAACACGACCGGGCCAACTGCATGGTTACGGCTCAGATCAATTTGACTTACCTTTGCCAAAGGGATGGGAAAACAGTGGCTTTAGTTGCCTTGGGCCGTTGGGAAAGTCCCGGTTTCTCCGCTTTGACTTGACGCCAGGCGCCAGGGCGGCAATCCTATGTTGGTTGTGACCCCGGTCAGAATTTGGATATTGCTTTCCGCATGGTTGGTTGCCTCCGGATGGATTTTATCCGCGTGCCATGAGCTAAATCGAGCAGGGTACGGAGTTGTTTTCGCCTTGGCGATTATCGCGGCATTTGCCTGGCAAAGGAGGACAGGCTGGCATCCGAATTTCGAGCATTTCTGGCCAAAGTGCCGAAAACGATTCAAACGCGCCGCGCCGCTGGTCTTTCTGGCGCTGGCAATCATGTGCCTCGTCGGAGGTTGCCTGTATGTCAGTCAGAACAACGATACGAACGAATACCGGGTCCCGCGGGTGTGGCATTGGCTGGCGGAGGGGCGCTGGCATTGGATTCGCACGATGGACATCCGCAGCGACGTGGCCGGGTGCGGCTATGAATGGCTTAACGCGCCCATCATGCTCTTCACACGGACCGACCGCCTCATTTTTCTGCCAAACTGGGTGTCCTATTTGATGTTGCCGGGAATGATTTTCAGCGTATTCACCCGGCTGGGCGTGCGCCCCAGGGCCGCATGGTGGTGGATGTGGATCATCAGTTCAGGCTGGTGTTATGTATTCCAGGCCGGTTCAACGGCCAATGACAGTCTGGGCGTGATTTATGCCCTGGCTTCGGTGGACCTGGCATTGCGGGCACGGCAAAACAATCACCTGCCGGACCTGTGGCTCGCCATCCTCGCGCTCGGGTTGTTGACCGGAGTGAAACAGACAAACATTCCATTGGTTCTTCCTGGCGTCGCCGCGATCGTTTATTCTTTTCCACTGCTCATCCGCCGGCCCTTGTCCACTTTCGCTGTGTGCCTGGCATCCCTGCTGGTGTCAGCGGCGCCTCTGTTCTATTTGACCTTTCATAATACCGGCAAATGGGTCGTTAATTCGGCAACTGCCGGCTCCCATACCGTCTTCTGGACCGGCTATGACGTGCCGCCACTTTGGGGATTCATCGGAAACATTTTCTGTTTGACCGTGCAAAACCTTCATCCGCCCCTCTTTCCATGGGCGGAACATTGGAATGTCGCCATGGCCCATTTTGTGCAGACGCCCTTTGGAAGTCATTTTAGCAAATTTGAGCACTTCGCTCGCCTCGAAACGGCCTCCGCGGAAGCCAACTCAGGGATCGGATTGTGGATTGTTATTTTGATGGGAATTTCCATTGTCGCGGCTATGCGTCGCCGGAATGCCCGGCCGCCCCTTGTAACGAATGGCGCGCTACGCTGGCTGCGGTGGATTCCATTTCTCTCTCTGGTCATTTTTATGGCCAAAGACGGGGCCTATAATTCAGGCAGACAGATGGCTGCTTATTATGTCCTGTTATTTCCAGTGTTTCTCGTGTCGAGGGGACACGGGAGCCTTGTGCGCAAAAACTGGTGGCGAGGACTTGGTCTGGCCTCAATGGCGCTGATAGCGGGAATGGTGGTGGTGGCGCGCGACCGTCCGATGTTTCCGGCGGAAACCATTTTCTCGCGCTTAAAAGAGAAACATCCACACTCACACATTATTGCCCGGCTTTGGCTCGCTTATTCCTTTCAGTCGTCGGTTAAGATACAGCGGACCGCGTTGGACGCTGAAATACCGCCCAACGAACACTTGCTTGGCTACGCGACGGCCAGAGGGTCGCAAGAGGCTGGAAAATGGGTCCCTTTTGGATGTCGCAGGGTCATCCGGGTATTGCCGACGGACACCCCGGCCCAATTGCAAGCCATGGGCATCCGTTACGTCCTGCTGGACTCAGAGGGTCTGACGGACCTCAAAATGACCCTTGGCGAATGGACCAACCAGCTTGACGGCGTGTTGATAGGCGTAACGAATTTCCAGGCCGGCCCCGAATCGCGGGCCTCCGATTATCTGGTCCGTCTGAATTCGCCCGGAACGAAACGCGCCGACGCATCAGAAATGCGGGCAGCAAGGTGGCGAGACTCTCTGACCAAAACCCCGCCACCGAAAACGGTCCACTCAGGGAAATGATCCACGACTCATCACGTCCGGCCCCGCTCAATGACCGCGCAATTTAAGCTTTTTCGTCCGCGGCGTTTCAGGTAGTCAGTAATCATGCCGTTTCGAAGCTGGTCGGAAAGAATCGGAAGCCTCCTGCAATTTGGGCGCCAGTCCCTTTCCATCCTATGGACGCTCGAAGCCCGTCTTAAAGGATGCTCATTGGGCCGCCGAACACAATTCGCCGGACGCCCCATCATCAGTGTCGCGAAAGGGTCGCGAATGGTTTTTGGCGATGGCGTCAGGATTTGTAGCTCGCTTCGCGCAAATCTTGTGGGTTGTTTTCAACCCTGCGTTTTAAGAACGCTCTCAAACCAGGCGGAACTGGTTCTCGATTCGGGCGTCGGAATCAGCGCTACCGTGATTTGCTCCGCCGCATCCGTCCGCGTGGGGGAAGGCACCATCATGGGTTCTGGAGCAATGGTTCTGGATACCGATTTTCATCCGCCGCAGGGCGAGTGGGGTTGGGGGCTCGATCCCCAATCTGGCGCCAGACCGGTCCGCATCGGCCGCGGTGTTTTCATTGGAGCGCGCGCCATCATCTTAAAGGGCGTCACCATCGGTGATCGCGCCGTCATCGGAGCGGGCGCCGTTGTGACGAAAGATGTGCCGGGGGGTTGTCTGGCCTTCGGTAATCCCGCGCAGGTCCGACCGCAAAAAAGTCAGCCCAAACCAATGGGGAGTTAGCGCTACTTCCGCTGCCCACGCCTGAAAAATACCTTTTGGGTACTGTGACAGTTTGAGTGCTTGGGCGTGAGAGGCTGTATAGTGTGCGAGATCTTCAAATGATGCTTATCCGGACTGAAATTTTTCCTTCAACCCTGGATTTTTTATAGATAAGATCGCATCGGAAATGACCGAATCGGAACAACCTGAGCAAGCCGTAGAATACAAAAGCTGGTTAAAAAGAAGGCGGGACTCTCAATTCACCCTGCGGTCATTGACCCTCCTGATATGGATTTGCGCGGGCCTCAACGTGGTGGGATGGGGTTTGTCCGCCGTTGGACAACTCAACGCCGCTGGATATTTTGTAGTTTTGCTCATTGCCGCCGCCGCGTTTTTCATTTGGCGGCATTTCTATGACAAAGCTGAACCTTTGCAATTCCGAACCTTTCGGAATTGGCTTCATCGTTTCAAACGGCCGTTTCCTCTGGCCTTTCTCATCCTTTCCATC
>JBOHXA010000211.1:0-1175 GCA_050737335.1 Limisphaerales bacterium
GTTCAGCCATCTGGCGACCGCCAATCTGTCCGGCCTCGTCCACGACAATAACCGCACCTTCGGCCAATTCGCGCTTGAGCAGGAAATTTGCCACCGTCGTTGGCGACGGAACTTCTGCCTGCTCCATTGCCACGACTTGCTGGCGCTGCGGCGCGAGGACGACCACACACCTGCCCGCTTGCCGGACTTGCTCGACCAGCTCGAGCAGGACAAAACTTTTGCCCGTGCCTGCGCCGCCACGGAACAGCGAAACCGCATTGGTGGAGCGCAACAGCGCGTCCAAAGCCAGGCGTTGCTCCTCATCCAATTTTGGATCTGCCGTGTAAGAATGTTCCACCAGTGGCCGGCAATTGCCCGCGCCATCCTTGACAGTTTGAACAATCTCCATTTCCCGCAACAGCACGTCGCGCAACGTCACTTCAGCCGGACGCTCCGAATTGCGGATATACGGACGCCGGCGCGTGAACTCCTTGAGTTCATCCACCGAGAACTTTTCACCACGCCCCCGCTCCAGCGCCTGTTGCCATAATTGGCATTCCAGTGCGACCGAGTTGCGCTCAAATAAATGATCCTCTGCCCACTGGACGGCCTCGCCTGCACTCATTCGGTTGCCACTGGCTTTTTCCGTGTGGCTCGGAGGCTGGCGCAAGGCGGCACGCTCGTCTTCATTTAACTGCGAGTCCCACAGTTGCCGCAATTCTGCCTTACTCAAATCCTTTTGCTTTTTGGCGCGCGTCTCGACTGCCAGTTGGGCACGTAGCGCCTTGAAGTTTGCGCTCGCCAATTGCGGCTTGTCAGCCAGCAGCTTCGTCAGCGCCTTGTCAATTTCCGCGTTCCGTTTGGAAAAGCGTTCGCAAACTTCTTCCGATATGCCCTCAATATGAAAATCGCCACGCGTCAAATTGCGAATTTCATAACCAAATCCCCGCAGCTTGCGGGCAAGTTCATGGTAATAGACGTTTTCGACGAATTTGCGCGTCCGCAGCAGTTCATAATTTTGCAACGCCTTCCAGCGGTTTTCAACGGCGTCAAACGTGGCGTTGAAGACAATGCAATGGGTATGCAAGTGCGGGTCCAACGCGCGGGAGGTGTCATGCGTGAACGTGGCGGCAACAACATTGCCGGTGGAGCGGTCACAGTCCGCCTTGCCGACCCGCACGCGCGTTGTGGCGAAG
>JBOHXA010000212.1:0-4575 GCA_050737335.1 Limisphaerales bacterium
TCTTGAATAGCCGGAGCAAAATTCTTCAAAATTCCCTTTAAAAACGAAGACCGGCCACGTGGCCGGTGCCTGTAGATTTTTGACCACCTTGCCGCGTTCGGCGGGACCATCGCGGTCCTTCCGCGAATCGTCCGCAATACCATGGCGTTACCGATTTCGATTTTACGCCTTCAGACCCGATGTAGATTTACCGTTTGACCCGCTCTAGTTTCGACCTGCTGTTACCGTTACGAATGGGGAACGTCACCGTTTTGCCCGGTCAAGAAAGGCTGTTAATGTCGCGCGCGGTTTCGCTCGTAGTCACCTGAAAATTACTCAAATCAATTTTTCGCATTGAAGAAGGCAAGCCGGCCCGCCGGCAAGACCATAGTGTATATGAAGCCAGAACCGCCCGATTTTTTCGCGCAGCGAACGAAGCCGACACATGTCCGCTGCCCCGAAAAGAGTATCAAAAGCCGATGCTGGCCCCGCCGTCCACGGGCAGGAAGATGCCGGTGACGAATCGGGCGGCCGGCGAACACAGATAGGTCGCCGCCATTCCCACGTCACGCGGCGTCCCGAAACAGTTCATAGGCGTGCGGCCCAGAATCTTTTTAGAACGCTCCGGATCTCCCTTCAATGCTTTAAGCATCATTTCCGATTCAATCCAACCGGGCGCAATGGCATTCACGCGCACGCCTCGGGGAGATACTTCAGTCGCCAGGGAGCGGACCAGGCCCCAATACGCCGATTTCGCGGCGGAGTACGCCGTCACCAGCGGAATACCGAAGAGCGAAGCCATGGAAGCCGTAAATAATATATTGCCGTGCTTGCGCTTGAGCATTTGCGGCAGCGCGGCCCGTGTCAGGCTGAATGCCGCCACCACATGGGTTTGCAGAACCGCGGCGAATTCGCCGGGAGTCGTGTCCACTGCCGCTCTTTTCAGGTGGATACCGGCATTGTTGACTAAAATCGAGATGGGGCCAACGTCCTTTGAAGTCCGTTCGATTAATGTCTCGGCCGCGTCCACCAGATTGATATCGTGCGCCTGCCACGTTGCTGATTTTCCCAGTTTTTTTGCCGCCTTTTTCAATACCTCGACGCGCCGGCCCACCAGCACAACCTTTGCGCCCGAAGCGACGAAACATTCCGCAATTCCAAATCCCAAACCGCTTCCGCCACCGGTAATGAGAGCCGTCTCACCCTCCAGAGAAAAATCAGTTGCCATTACATGGCCATTCTTGCCGGAAACTGTTCAGCTTCAAGTAAGAAACTTGAAATCAGAGAATTATCCATCTTTTTGTTCTGCATTTGGTTGCGCGCATCTGAATAATTGAGAGTGAGCATATGTGCATGAGCGAAGTGGCGGGCCGCATCGCAGGTTTCGAAACCTGCGATACATGCCTGGATGCCTGCGCCGGGGCGCGACGAGCGCGCATCCATGCGAAAATTTACGCGCTCATTTTTCTGGTGCTGGCTTGCGATCAGGCCGCCGTGGCGCTCGGTGATACGCCCTACGTGGAAACATTCCCCTCTCGCGGCTCGTTTCCGATTGTCCAAAACAATTCCGCCGCTGACATCCTTGTGGACAGCAACGATTTTGCCGGCGTTTTGATTGCGGCGGGCAATTTACGAACGGACATCTCGCGCGTCACAGGCATTGTCCCCGTCGTACTGCGCGGGGGGCAAAAAGCCCCGGACCCCATAATCATTGGCACGCTTGGCCGGAGCCAATGGATAGATAAGCTGGTTCGAAGCCGCAAAATTAACGTCTCTCCCATCGCGGGCAAATGGGAATCATGGCTGAGGCAGGTGGTTTCCAGGCCGTTCCCGGGCGTTCGCCAGGCGCTCGTCATTTGCGGCAGCGACAAACGCGGGACGATTTATGGGGTTTATGATTTGTCCGAAAACATTGGCGTCTCGCCGTGGTATTTCTGGACGGACGTGCCGCCAAAACATCATCGCCAATTGTTTGTGAAGGCCGGCAGATTTGTGCGGGGACCTCCCGCCGTCAAATATCGCGGTATTTTTTTAAACGATGAAGCGCCGGACCTCACGGGATGGGCCAAAGAAAAATTTGGCGGCTATAACCATGGCTTTTACACCAACATCTTCGAGCTGCTTCTCCGGCTCAAGGCGAATTATCTGTGGCCAGCCATGTGGGACAATTGCTTTGGCCAGGACGATCCGCTCAATGCCAAATTGGCCGATGAATACGGCATTGTCATGGGCACCTCGCACGTGGAACCGATGATGCGGGCGGACCAGGCATGGGGCCGCGCCGGATATTCGGCACGCGACTGGAATTTCCAAACACATTCCAATCTCTTGAAAGCATTCTGGCGCGAGGGCATCCAGCGAAACCGGGAGTACGAAAAAATTATCACGATTGGCATGCGCGGAAAAGTGGATACGCCCATGTCTCGCACGGCGAACATCGCCTTGCTGGAGGAAATTATGGCCGCGCAACGGCAGATCATTTCCCAGGTAATGCATACCAACGCCGCGGACGTGCCGCAACTCTGGGCGCTCTACAAGGAGGTCCAGGAGTATTATGAAAAAGGGATGCGAGTTCCCGATGACGTGACCCTGCTTTGGTGCGACGACAACTGGGGCGATATCCGGCGGCTGCCGTCGCCGTCGGCGCGCGCCCGCTCCGGGGGCGCGGGAATCTATTACCACTTCGACTACGTGGGTGGACCGCGGAATTACAAATGGATCAACACCATCCAAAACGCGAAAACCTGGGAACAAATGGAACTGGCTTATCATTACGGCGCCCGTCGAATCTGGATTGTGAACGTGGGACATTTGCAACATGTAACCTTTCCAACGGAGTTTTTTTTAACCCTGGCCTGGGACCCGAAAAAATGGAAGGCGGACGACGTCTCGGATTTTGCTGAAATGTGGGCGGAACGCGATTTTGGCAAAGAGTTCGCGCCGCAAATCGCCGAGGTGATGTCGCGATACACAAAGTATAGCGCGCGCCGCAAACCCGAACTGCTTTCACCGAAAACCTATAGCCTGGTCAATTACGACGAGGCCGACCGAATCCTTGCCGATTGGACGAGACTTGCAACTGACGCGAACGCCATTTACAAACAACTCCCTTCGGACGAGCGCGACGCGTTCTTTGAGACGGTCCTCTATCCGGTGCGGGCCAGTAAAATCGTGAACGAGCTTTATATTGACGCCGCCAAAAACCGCCTGTTTGCCGCGCAAGGCCGCGCCAGCGCCAACGATTACGCCGCGAGCGTCCGCGAGTTGTTTCAGAAGGATGCCCAGTTGTCCGCCTATTACAATCACGACCTTGCCGGCGGAAAATGGGACCACATGATGGACCAAACGCATATTGGATATACCCGATGGCAACAACCACCCACGAATATTATGCCCGCGGTCACAGAGATTGACGTGCCGGAGGCGGGACAAATGGGAGTGACCGTGGAAGGCTCGACAGACGCGTGGCCCGGCCCCGCTGACAGGCCGGTTTTGCCAACGTTTGATAAGTTCAGCCGGCCCGTGCGTTACATAGATGTATTTGACAAAGGAAGCCAGCGCATTACGGTCAGGCTATCGGCGGCGCAACCATGGATTTTAATCGGCAAGAATTCACTTGAACGCCCGCCCTGGTTCCCGGGAGACGCGGAAGCACCCGCCGACAATCCGCAAATGCAATGGACGGGTTCGCTTGTAACCTCCGCTGCCGAAGAAATCCGCTTCCCGGTCAAAATAAATTGGAAGATCGTTCCTTCAGGCGACAGCCTTGGATCGGTGACGGTCGCCTCCGGAACCAACATGGTTATCGTCACGGCGCCGGTCTTCAATCCGACCAAACCCTCGCGCGATTCGTTAAAGGGTTTCGTCGAAGCGGACGGTTACGTTTCGATGGAGGCTGAACATTTTACTCGCAATGTCCGTTCGCGCCATGCGCGCTGGGATGTCATCCCGGACCTCGGCCGGACATTATCATCCATGAGCATTTTCCCCCAAACCGCGCCTGGCGTGACGCCGCCAAACAATTCGCCGCGGCTCGAATACAAAATGTTTCTGTTCGATTCCGGAAAACTCGACGTGGAAACCGTCCTTTCGCCGTCGCTGAACTTTGTTGCCGGCCGCGGATTGCGGTTCGCGCTTTCATTTGACGACCAGTCTCCGCAAATCGTAACGGCAGTCCCGGCGAACTATCGGGTGGGCAACGGCAATCATGATTGGGAACACACCGTTGCCGATAGCGCCAGAATCATCAAAACGCCCTTTGTTTTGTCCAGGCCGGGCGAGCACACGTTAAAAGTCTGGATGGTGGACCCGGGTATCGTCCTGCAAAAGATTATTGTGAATTGCGGCGGAGTCAGACCGAGCTATTTGGGTCCCCCGGAAAGTTTTCACAGGTAGGAACGGCGCGGGGACGGCCAAGTTCCGCGCCGAACAGGCCGGCAGCCTCTTCCACCCGCCCTGGATAGAATAGTCCATGCGTTTGCGATTGAAATGGAGGCGAATTCCATTCGAGCATGGTCTTAAAATCGCGCATGAAGAAATCGAAGGCAAAGGCGATACCGCCCTATAAAAATCCGGCCCTGGCTCCCGGGAAACGGG
>JBOHXA010000213.1:0-2023 GCA_050737335.1 Limisphaerales bacterium
GCAGGCGTCTCCGTTTTGTCAGCCAGCTACGGCAGCGGGTCCAACAACGTCATTCTGACCACTTCGACGCTGGACACAAACGCCGGTTACTATCTCACCGTTCAAAACGTGCAGGATTTGTATGGAAACGCCATGGCGAGCGACACGGTGCCGGTTCTTCCCGCCGGCCTCGTGTTCTTCGCGAGAGGCGATTCTGGGGTGATACTTGATGGCAGCGGCAACGTGGTTCAATGGCTCGACCAGACCACCAATGGCAACAATGCTTCGCAATTCTTTGGTGTGCCTTCGGCCGGCCACACTGGCCCGTCGGCCAGGCCAGCGGTGGACACCTTCAATAACGTCCAACCGGCGCTGGATTTTGGAAATGGCACCGGTGGCAACTCACTCCACTGGCTGCAGGCGCCCTCTTCGCCCAGCCTGGAAACGTTGATCAGCAACACAACCATGTATGCAGTCGCCCAATTTGCTGCGGTCACCCCTGCCAACGAAATAATGAACAAAACGTGGGGAAATTTACCGGCGCCTTTCGATTGGGCCCCGGGCCCCACGGAGACCGTGCAATATGGAAACGGTTACAATAACGCGCCGGCGGGCGGCACCGCAGGAACTCTCACCGTCGGCACGCCATTGGTCCTTGCCTCAACGCTGACACCGTCGCCGTCAGGAGGGATGCCGGACTTTTCCTTCTGGCTGAACGGCGCGGCCAACGGGAGCAACGCCATAAGAGTCATTACCGGCAACCCCGCAATCATCCGCGACGGTGGACAGCCGCTCTGGATCGGCGGGCGGAGCGATTTGGTGAACGGGAACATGAAGGGCCAGATCGCGGAAGTCATGCTCTTCGACACCACCCTCTCGGGGGCCGACCGCACCAATGTGGATAATTACCTTGGGCAAAAATACTTTCCATTTGCCATTACCCAGAATTTGCCCGCGACCCTCACGTCGTCCAACGGTTTTCCTGTGACCTATACGTTCGCGGGCGGCCAGGGCAGCGTTCACGGATTTTCCTACCAATGGCAGGAGAACGGCACGAATATTCCCGGCGCAACCGGCGCGTCTTTCACCACGCCCATTCTCGCGCCTTCGGACAATGGCGATACGTTTGACGTTGTGCTGACTCTGCCCGATGGTTCCACGACCAACAGTGTCACAAGCACCTTGACGGTTCTCAATGAGCCTCCTTATGTCACGACGTCGGGAATACCAATATGGAATACCAATGAAGTGGTTGTGCTCTTTGACGAAGCGGTTGACCCCGCGACGGCGACCGTGGCCGGCAATTACGCGTTGAACAACGGCGCAACGGTGGTTTCCGCCTCAATGGGCGATGCTCCAAACAAAGTCGTTCTGGCCACCTCGCCTTTGACGTGGAACGCCAATCCCGGTTTCTATTCCCTCACGGTTCAAAACGTGAAGGATGTGTATGGCAATACCATGACCGCCGCTTCGCCCTCGCTCGGACTTTATCCGCCAACGGCCCTTTGGGTCAAAGCCGATAGCGGAGTCACGTCTGATGGCACCGGCGGTGTCGGCGTGTGGAACGACCTCTCCGGAAATGGAAATAGTCTGAATGGGTTTGGCGGGGCGACAGACCCGGTGCTTGCCACTAATGATTTCGGAGACGTCGTGATCCGTTTTACCGGCACCAACGACTCGGAAATGTATGCCCTCGACGCGCCTTCGCTTGAAATCACGGGTGACATGTCGGTATTTGCCGTGATGAACTTTGCGACGCTCAACGGCGGGACCAATGGCGAGATTGTGTCCAAGACCGGGAGCGTTAATTTCAGTATTGCCGCGCCCTATGATTATTACGTGGCCAACCCAACAAATGTCCTATTCTATCGAGGCAACGGGGGCTCCCTCGGCAACGGCTTCAGCTACGGGAATTCCACCTCCACCAACGGCCCGTACATCGGCGTGCCACACATCGTGGGCGTGACCGAAACCGGCAATACCGTCAGCCATGTCATTGACGACAACTCGGCTGGAACCGGCCTCCTCAGCAACGGCTATAATG
>JBOHXA010000214.1:0-15469 GCA_050737335.1 Limisphaerales bacterium
GATCACGATCACTCACGACCCAACCGGCGCGGTGCGCTGGTACTGGAGCCTGGTGGCTATCGCCATGGCTGCCGTTGCAATCACCCTGATCGGCATTCTGGCCCGTTATTACATCGGCAAACGGCTCATTGATTTCGCCGATGGACTTATGCTGCGAGTGCCGGTATTAAACAAAATTTACGGGACTATTAAACAGGTGGACCAGGCGTTTACCTCCGGCAAGAAGAGTTCCTTCCAAACCGTCGCGCTTGTGGAGTACCCGCGCGAAGGCATTTATTCCATGGGATTCGTCACCAGTGAACAGGCGGACGAGGTCTATGATAAAACCAATAAAAAGTGTGTCTGCATATTTATTCCCACGACGCCCGTCCCAACCGCTGGCTTTTTAATCATCGTGCCGCGGGAGAAGGTCATCAAACTGGATATGACCGTAGCTGAAGGCCTAAAATATATCCTCAGCGTCGGTGCCATCGTGCACGAGCGGCCGCCGATATCGGCCTTGCCGCGCGCGGAGGCGCCGCCGCCCCCGCTACCCATTGAGCGATGATCGAATCCGGCGTTGGTATCATCCTGCGAACCCTCCCGCTCACCGAAACGAGCCTCATTGTCCATTGGCTCAGCCCCGCTTTTGGCCGGATCGCCACAGCAGCCAAAGGAGCGCGCAGGCCAAAGTCGCCATTTTCGGGCAAATTGGATTTGTATTACGAGGCGGAGTTGTCCTTTAGCCGGAGCCGAACTGGCGATTTGCACACTCTGCGCGAAGTAAACCTGCGCCAGGCTAATGCGGCCCTTCGGCTCGACCTGGGCAAATTAGGGCAGGCCGCTTACGCCGCGGCATTTATTGTCCAGGCCACCGAGCCGGAGACGCCATTGGCCGATGTCTATGAGCTGTTTCGGCGATTCCTTCAAACGTTGTGCGCGCATGACTTTTCGGAGCAATTGGCCTTGGCCTTTGAGATCAAGATGCTCGTCGAGCTTGGCCTCGAGCCAGATTGGACCCATGCGAAGCTTCAACCGGGAACGAAGAAAATCATCGCGGTATTGCAACGGGACTTTGGCGCAATTTCTAGCGTAAAGCCCACCGGGAAACAACTCACGGAAATCCGGGAGTTTCTGCGCGGCTTTATCATTTACCACCTGGGAAAGATTCCTGGCGGACGCGCGTTTCGCCCGCCGCTGCAATGAAACGTTCCCGACAGCGGTCGCGCAGTTCCATGCGGAGACTCCCGGGCAAGGATGCCCGGAGAAGCGGCGCGCGAGCCTGCCCTATGCGCCATTCATCCGCGCGATCACCTGCCCGACCGCTTCGGCAATTTTTACCGCCTGGACGGTTCCCCCTCGCGGCTTGATTTCAATCTCGCCCTTGGCAAGCGATTTCTCGCCGATGGCGACGCGAATGGGAAAACCCACCAGGTCCGCGTCTTTGAACTTTACGCCGGGACGCTCGTCACGGTCGTCCAGGATGACCTCGACGCCGCCAGCCGTGAGTTCGGCGTAGATTTTTTCGGCCAGCTTCATGGTCTCATTATTGGCATCCACGTTCAGAGGCGTGATGCACACTTCATAGGGCGCGAGACTCAAGGGCCAGATGATTCCGTCCTTGTCGTTACATTGTTCGATGACGGCCTGCAATGTCCGGGTGACGCCGATCCCGTAGCAGCCCATAAAGCACAATTTACGATTGTCAATTTCATCAAGGAAAGACGCGTTGAATTTCTCGCTGTATTTGGTGCCCAACTTGAAGACATGGCCAACCTCAATGGCACGGCGAATTTTCAAAGGCTTGCCACAGGCCGGGCATCCTTCCCCGGCCCGGACCGCGCGCAGGTCGGACCATTGGGACACCTGGATGTCGCGCTCGATGGAAACATTGCGCAGATGGAATCCATCCTCGTTCGCGCCGGTCGTCATGCCGGTGGTCCCCTGCAACCGCTCGTCGGCAAAGATCCGGGCATCGAGCTTTTTGCGCGTGGAGGTGACCGCGCCCAGGCTGCCGGGATGCGCGCCGGTGGCTTCAAAGATTTCCTCAGCCGTGGCCGGACGAAAGGCGGTCGTGCCGAGCCTCCCGGCAAATTTGGCTTCATTCAACTGGTCATCGCCGCCAACCAGGACAATGACAAGTTTTCCTTCAGCGACATAAATCAGGGTCTTGATTTGCCGATCCGCCGGGACATTATAGGGCGGCTTCGTCAGGGCCTCGATGGTAACGACACCAGGCGTGGCAAATTTTTCGACCGATTGCGCCGCAGCCGTGGAATCTGGTTTCGGCAGTCGGCTCGTCGCCTTTTCGATGTTCGCCCCATAATTGCATGCTTCACAATAAACAACTTCGTTTTCGCCTGTTTCGGCGGGCACCATAAATTCGTGCGAATATTTGCCGCCAATGACGCCGGAGTCCGCTTCCACAGGGAACGTTTTGATACCGCACCGCTCGAAAATGCGCGCATAGGCGTCATACATTTTTTGGTAGCTGGCCTGGGCGGCGTTATCGTCCACGTCGAAACTGTAGGCGTCTTTCATGATAAATTCGCGGGCGCGCATCAGGCCGAAACGGGGTCGGATTTCATCGCGGAATTTGACGCTGATCTGGTAAAAATTTTTGGGTAATTGACGATAGGACGAGATTTCGGCGGCGGCGATTCCCGTAATCACTTCCTCGGCGGTGGGGCTCAAGACCCATTCGCGGCTGGCGCTGTCCTTGACCTTGAACAACACATCGCTGGCCGCGACGTAACGGCCGCTTTGCTTCCATATTTCGGGCGGTTGGAGCGCGGGCATGAGGACTTCGATGGCGCCCGCGCGGTTCATTTCCTCCCGCACAACCCGCTCGATTTTGCGCAACGATCGCAGTCCAAGAGGCAAAAAAGAGTAAATGCCGCCAGCCAGTTTGCGTATCAGGCCCGCTCGAAGCAACAGCTTGTGCGACAAAATCTCCGCGTCGGCCGGCGCCTCCCGCAGAGTCGGGATCAATGTTTGTGTCCAACGCATGACAAAGCGCCGAGTATGGGGAAGAACGTTTCAGGGTTCAAGGGCCGGTTGCGACTTCTTCGTATCTTATTATTCAAATTAAGATACTCCCGGAGGGCCGCGTACCACGGCGTCGGCCGATAAATCCACAATATTCGCCTTTGGAATTTTTTCAGCGATGATCATCCTCGTAAGATTGATCCAACGGACGCATCGGTCCAGGACAATGCCATCGGATGTTGCGATGATATGATTTGTCCGCGCCAGCAGATGGTCTGGACTGAATGTCAATTCGACTTCCATGTTCCAGCCTTCGTTGCGGGCCGTTTCGAGGATGAGCGTCTTGAGACGCCCGCTGTTGGAAACCGGCTGGTCCAGCAACCAACGGGAAAGGCCCACGCCCATGGCTGCCAGCTTTTCTCCCGCCAATCTCAATGCTGAAACGGTTTCATTGGCCTTGCGGTAACGACGATGGATGCCTGCAATGTCCCGGCAGCAACCGTCCCGCCCCGGCAAGATGATGCCTCCCGCCCGGGCGCTTTCCAGTACTGTCAAAATATCATAGCCATCCAACCAAAGTTCTTCTCCGCGAGCGTCAATCGGTTCCACGCGCCGCGCCTTCCGGCGCTGAACGGCTTGGACGCAGCAGGCGTAGCGGGAAAGCGCCATGCGTTGCCGACTCTCGAGATTGTGACGGTTGCCGACCAACTCAATAGCCGAACGCGCGGCGTAATCGCGGTCCAGAAGCAGCACAGGTCCATCGCGGCCGCGCGCATCACGGCAACTTTGTTCGGGACAAAAAGCCGTCCATCTTCCGGACCAGCGCCACGATGTGTTTGCCGACCCGCCACGGAACAAATCTATGAGAAAAATTAATAAATTACACCTTTGGGCCGCTTACGGATTGCGAATTGCCCAAAGCGGCGTGCGAAACGCGCAATATCCCTCCCTAATCGGGCTCGACTCCTCAGCCATGGTTCTGGCACGCTTGATGCGGAATAAACCTTATCCCGCCCGGCACGCCCGCAAAAAAAAGGAGTAGAATATATGAAACCAAGTTTCAGGTCTATTATCGCTATGTCAGCGGTCGGAATCGCTTTTGCCTTTGGTCTGCCACAGACGGTTGTGGGAGCAACGGTGGTGGTCTCGCCTCCGCTGGTGGTGACGCAAGTTCCAACCAGTTATGTGTGGGATGGAAGTGAATACGTAGGCGTTGTGGGCGGCCAATACTATTATCTGGGTCCTGGCAATGTTTGGATCAAGATGGACTCCCCGCGTATGCATCGTTTCCAGGGATGGGAAAAGAGCCATCGAGACTGGCGATCGCACACTACCCGAAACGTTCGGTACCGGAACACTGGCCATGGAGTGAAGACCCAGCCAATGCAGGGTAATCCGCCGGCGCGCCAAAACCAGGTTCCGCAGCGGCGGGTAAATCCCGGCCAGTTTGGACCTTGATACAGATTAAGCCTTGTTGAAGCAACAGGGCGTTGGGGAGCACAGGCGTGTTGGTTTGGGCGTTCCCGCCCAAACCTTTTTTTAGCGTCAATAAGCGCGCTCTGCGGAATGAGTTTCAACAATTAATACGCGCCTTCGCCATTCTTTATCCTGCTCCGAATCAATGCGCCGAAATATAAAGCGCCGATACATAAAGGCAACGTTGGCAACCCACGGATCGTGGAAAAAAGCCAAAACCGGTGTGGAAAAGTCATTCATAAATCCGCTCCTTTTGTTCTTTTGTCTCTCTACCAACCAGCCTACGCCTCGAATGAAAATGTGCAAGGCGCCGCGAATCAGTTTCCGTTCTTGTGGCGGCCGTGTGGCCGAATTTGCGAAGCATTTCGCGAATTTCGCGCGAGCGCGGCGGTTTGCTCAGGATGCCATCCACTTCGATCGGGCCGGTGCCGTCTTCCTTCATAAACGCGCCCCAACCCGTCAACATGACGACCGGCGTGCGCGGTGATTCCAGCTTGATGGTCTTTGCCACCTGTCGCCCATCAATGTAGGGCATGCCCAGGTCCGTTATAACGAGGTCAAAAGGACGGTTTCGTTCCGAAGCAATGCGAAACTCATCCAGGCCGGATTGTCCATTGTCGCTCACGACCACTTCATGCCCGTCGCGCTCGAGGATTTCCTTCAGCAATTCCCGCAAGAGCGATTCGTCGTCAATGCAAAGGATTTGCATGGGTTCGACGCGTACGGCTCCGTCCTTTTCCGGCTCTGCGGCAGGCACGCTGACGCGCACCGGGAAGATGAGGCGAAAAGTCGTACCCTTGCCGGGTTCACTTTGAATTTCAATTTTTCCGCCGTGGCGCTCCATGACCCCATAGACCATGGCGAGGCCCAGTCCGGTCCCCCGCTTCCCTTTGGTCGAGAAGAAAGGCTCGAGGCATCGTTTGCGGGTTTCTTCATCCATTCCCGTGCCGGTGTCAGTGATTTCAACGACCGCGTTCAGAGGATTTTTTCCACCATTGCCTGACGCATCATGTCGCGGGAGCCGGGTGCTGATTGTGATCCTGCCACCCGAGGGCATGGCGTCAACTGCATTCAATACCAGATTGGTGATGGCCTCCCGGATTTCGCTCTCGATACCCGCCAATCGCGGCAGATCCGTGGCCAGCGCGGTTTCAACTTCAATCGTGAGACCGTTGGATTGTGGAATGTCCCGCCAGCGCGGTCGCGTCATGTCCACCACCTGCTCGACCAGTGTGTTGAGGTTCAATTGTTGCAGGGATTCGTTTACCTCGCGCGTGCGGTAAAACTCCCGCAACCGGGCCACGATATGCGCGATATCCTCGCCCGCGGTGCGAATGTGGCCCAGATATTTTTTTGCCTCCGGCTTCAGTCCATAGTCGCCCCTGAGGATAAGGTCGGCAAACCCGATGACCGGAGATAGGGCGTTGTTTACGTCATGGGCGATGCCACTGGCCATCTGGCCCAGCGCTTTAAGACGTTCCTGCTGCAGCACTGTCGCCTGCGTGCGCCTCAGTTCGTTGTAAGCTTTTTCGAGATCGCTGTGAAGGCGCGCCTGGTGCGCGGCCAGCGCCACGTGCTCGCTCAACATCCTCAGAAACTCCGCGTCACCGCTGCTGAAACCTTCCGCTTTCAAGCGAGAGGCAATTAAAATCCCGAACAGTTTCTCTTCCACCATCAGCGGCACGGCCACGGCTGAACGCCACCCAATCGCCGCCAGTCTCTCGACAAATGAAGACTTCCATTTGAGCGTGTCGGAGACATAGACCGTTTGGCCGTTTGCGCAGAGCTGAAAATCGGTGTCAGCCAGCGGCACCACGCAGCCCTTGTGCAAATCAAATTTTCCGGCCATTAAAGAATTTTTCACCGATAGCGCCGCGATGTTCAACGTTTGCTGCGCCGCGTCAAACAGCGCGACCACGCCCAGATCAATGCCCAGGTGTTCATCGAGTTGATGCAGGACCACGTGAAGGATGCTGTCGGTGTCCTGGCGGTCGGAAATGGCTTGCGTAATTTGATTGAGGAGGCTGATGCGCACGAATTGTTGGTGCAATGCGGCTTCGGCGCGACGCCGTTCGGTGATTTCGTCCCGCAAATCGCGCGTCCGTTCCAGGACACGCGCTTCCAGTTCGTCGTGCGCCTTCTGAAGCTTCGAATCGCGGTCCTGGACCTCACTGAGCATTTCGTTGAAACCGTCCACGAGTTGGCCCAGCTCGTCGCGTCCGTATTTGGCGACGCGCACGGCATAATTCTTTTCCGCGGTCACGGCCCGCGCCGTTTCGGCCAGATCAAAGATCGGACGCGTAATCACCCGCTGCAGCAGCCAGGACAGAAACAATGTGACCGGGAACGAAGCCACCATGAATAGAACAATGATTCCCGCGTAACGCACCGCCCGCTGGTGGAGTTCGTCCAGGTCCGACTCCAAAAAGATCGTTCCGGCAACGCTCTCGTCCGCCGGCATTTTGAAGGTATGAAATACAATGAGCCGATCCGGTTCGAACCGCTCAATGTCGGGCGTCTTCGCATCGGTTTCGGCGCGTAGCGGAACTTTGGCCGCGGCCTGGAAACTGGCGGAATTTGTCCGGAAATAACTCGAGAAAAGTCTTCCGGAAGGATCGTACAGCGCCGCGGCCACGATATGATTTTGATATTTAAGGTGGCGAATAATCTCCTCAGCAGTCGCCTGGTCCCGGAATGCCACGGCGGCCGTGCTCTGGTCTCCCGTGATTTGCGCCAGCGTCAGCAGGTCGTTTTTCATCGTTTGGCGGAAGGTCGCCAGTTCGTACGCGATGAATCCCCCGGAGACCAGCAGGAGCGCGACGGTGCTGGCAATCATGATGATCGCCGTCAGCTTGCGCTTGATGGGAATGTCCTGTAATACGGGCACAACTGTCCTGTTTTCGGGAACACTGTCTCAGATCCGGACGATCCGCTGTGCCTGCGCAGCGGACCTCCGCCTTAAGTTGAGCAATTCCAACGGAAAGCGAGCAGGTTCTGTTCCGGGTTTTGCTGTACCGCGACGGTTACGGTCGCGGAGAATGTTGAAAAGAGCATGCCCTTTGCCTCCTCGTTAAAGCCATTATATTACGTCAGGAATCGGGCGCGCGCGCCGCGCTACGCCAGTCAAGCCATCCCCCGGACCGCAACGGTCTATCTCACACGAATCGCAAGGCTGAGCAGTTTTGAACTGATGGCCAAACCGGCAGATTTCGCGGCGGAGTTGTTGATTTCGAACCGGACTTTGTCATTTATGATGCGTAAATTAATCATCCCGCCCTCGGCAATGAAATCGTCGCTTTCACTGACGGTTAAAATGCTTGCGCGGCCCAGGCTGGAAATAATTTTTGGAAGGCGGTTTTTTTCAGAGTCGCTGATAAACAGGACCTGGCAGTTCATCGCTTGGCTTAGTGAAGCGCACTCCCTGACTTGCAGCGGATGAGCGCCAATTCTCTTGTCGCCAATCATCCGCGCCAGGTCCGTTCCAAACGGGTTTTTCCCATACACCCCTATCACCATGGGCGACGATGCATCGGTAAAGGCCTGTGTCGGCCAATCTACAAACCGGGCAAAGTTGTAAACAAACGCCGCCTCGATCTGATACTTCGTGGGTTGGGAATTCTGCGCCGGGCAATCAAGGCTGTCCCCGAAAATGACGACGAAAAGCAAAACGATGAATTTTACGCATTTTCTCATCAATCAGGCGCCCCGCAGATTGCTGACTTAAGTCGTTGATATTTTGGCATTTATTGCTCGCGACACCGTCGCGCCCGGCCACAATTTCAGCCTCGGCGGCAACAACAGCAGTCACAGGCTTAAAAGCTGCTCCCGTCAATTTGAGACGCATCAGATGAAATTTGTCAACGACAACTCCAACAAGATTTCGATTGGCGCATGAACAAAAGACACTCTCTTTTGGGAATCCAGCCAGTCCCGATCTTGCGCGCGGGACATCTGATTTTAGCCCTGGGCCTCCTGGCTTCTGTCGTCCGCGCTGATAGCTCGACC
This sequence comes from Limisphaerales bacterium, assembly GCA_050737335.1. Lineage (GTDB taxonomy): Bacteria > Verrucomicrobiota > Verrucomicrobiia > Limisphaerales > UBA11358 > UBA11358. Next base: position 8,449 of record JBOHXA010000214.1, read on the forward strand.
AATCACGTCAATGCCACGGGAGCGGGTCCGGCGCCCGTCAACAGCGTGAGCCAGGACTTGACATCCATGTCGCTGGAACAGTTGATGCAAATCCAGGTGCCCGAGGTGGAGACAGCCTCGAAGTTCGAACAGAAAGCCACGCAAGCGCCCGCGTCCGCCACCGTGATCACCTCCGACGAAATAAAAAAATATGGCTGGCGAACGCTGGGGGATATTCTGGCCAGCGTGCCGGGCTTCTATATCGCAAATGACCGCAACTATGATTATGTGGGGGTGAGCGGGGTCAACCTGGGCGACGCCAACAACCGTATTTTGCTCCTGGTCAACGGCCACCGCATCAATGGCGACCTCGACGACAGCGCCCCGGTGGATATGTCGTTTATCCTGGACGTGGATTTAATTGACCGCGTTGAAATCATCCGGGGCCCCGGCTCAGCCCTATACGGCAACAATGCATTTTTCGCGGTTATCAATGTCATAACCCGTCAGGGAAAGGATATCAATGGAGTGGAAGGTTCCGGGACGTATGGCAGTTATGATGAACGCTCCGGCCGGGTCACCGTGGGTGGCCAGTTGACCAATAACGTTCACTTTTTGCTCTCAGGCACGATTTACAATAATAACGGGCCGGAAAATTTATACTATCCGCAATACCAGGAGTATGACAACGGCGTAGCGCATAATATGAATGCCGATAGTTTCCAAAGCTTCTTTGGATCGGCCGGCTTTTTGGATTTCACGCTGGAAGGCGGATATATCAACAGCGAGGTCGTGAATCCGACGGCAATAGAAGGCGCTTCTTTCAACGATCCGCGATTGCGGAACATTGAGGACCGCAGTTATGCCACGCTTAAATATGCCCATGTGTTTGCGGGTGATTGGGATGTTTCCGGTGATATCTATTACGATCGGAGCCAGTTGCAACTTGGCTTTCCTCAGGGCGCCAACAGCACCGGCGGACCCGCTACGGCTTATGAGCAGGAACAGGAGACCGGCCAATGGGCCGGTTTGGAAGCGCAGGTTAATAAAAAGGTCTTCGACAAGGACACGCTGACTTTTGGCGGAGAATATCGAAACGACTTCGAGCAGGACGCAAATATCTACTATAACGAGAAATTAGCCGGAGCAATCCAGACCAGCCGTCAAAATTACGGGATTTTTGGACAGGGCGATTTCGCCCTCATGGACAACCTCCACCTGGAAGCCGGCGTGCGATACGATCAATACGGCAATTTTGATCCTTCCTGGAGCCCGCGGGCGGCCCTGATTTATAATCCCTGGCGGCAATCCACCTTTAAATTCGTCTATGGAACGGCTTTCCGCGACCCCAACGTTTTTGAATTGGCTGATTCAACAAATTATGTTCACCCGGAAAAAATTTCTTCCTATCAGTTGATTTATGAACAAGGCATTAATCGCTTTTTGCGTTCTTCGGTCATGGGTTATTACGATCGCATGGATGACTTGATCGCTTTGGATTCTTCGGGACTCTTTGACAATTTCAACGCGGACACGGTTGGCGCGGAAATCGCCCTGCAGGCAAAATGGAAAAACATCAACGGCCGCCTCAGTTACAGCCTCCAACGCACCGAAGACCGGGCAACCGGCATCGGTCAGCCCGACTCTCCCGAGAATATGATCAAACTCAATGTCAATGCTCCTCTCTATAAAGACAAACTCTTCGCGGGATTGGAAGTCCAATATACAAGTCAAAGCAAAACCGAAATCTGGAGCCCGGGAAGCGTGGTATCCGGCCCGGATTCTCCCGGATTTGCCACTGTCAATCTCACAATATTTAGCCATGATCTCTTCATCAAAAATCTCGAACTTTCGGCCAGCGTGTACAATTTGTTCAACACGAAATACTTTGATCCGTCATCGAATTTCCATTTGGAACCCGATATTCAGCAGGACGGAATCAATTTTCGGTTAAAAATAACGTATCGTTTTTAGACGGATTGTCCGCATTTGCGCCTCTGTGCTAATGGGATTTAGCTCATTTCGGGACATAGTGACCTATTCTGGCACAACAGTAGCTTCATTCTGTCTAGATTATGGAAGCGAAAATCCGAATCCACGTGTCATGGTTGGGAATGACGATAATTCCCTTGTTTTTCGGCCTATTTTTAGCCGCGCAAGCCCAGGCGCAGATTCTGGGCCTTGGCGCCCCCGTCTTTACTGTCCAACCTGTGGGCGTCACTGTCCAAAATGGAGACACTGTCACTCTTACAGCGTCCGCTTACTGCAATCTCGGCAGCATATGCAGTGTCACCTGGGTTTTCAGCAATGGAAGGAATGGCAGGCTTCCGGATAATGCCACAGTCGCTAATGTCGGCCTTGGCAGTGCCAATGTTAGCACCACTTTGACGCTGAAACACGTCTCGGCCGCCTGCGCGGGGACTTATTATGTTGAAATCGAAGATGAGCTTCTTGGCGGCCTGTTGGGCCTTACCACCGCGACATCCTACAGCCAAAAGGCATCCGTGGCCGTCACCCCGACCGTGATTGGCACTGCCGATGGCTCTCAAATGGATACAAAAGGATTTACAATTGAATTTTCCGGCCCGACTGGCTCGAATCTTGTTATCCAGGCCTCGTCCGATATGAAGCATTGGACCCCCGTGTACACCAACCGGATAAGCGGCGGGACTGTGACATATACCGACCCTATGGCCAGGACGGTATCCGGCCGGTGGTACAGGGCGAAGTTACAGTAACGGGAGACAAATTGATTTATGCTGGAAGAATCTCAACCGGCGGGAAATGGCGCTATTCTGAAGCGCGTATGGGCCACGTGCCTGGAATACGGACGGCTTGGCCTTATGCTGATGAACCTTTATATCCAAAGCCGCGTGCTCATGGCGCAAAATCTCGTCCTCAGTTGCAGGTTGCGAATCTGGGAGGCGGTTTCTCTCTATCTCAAAATGCAGATTTTTCTCATCCGCCTTTCTTGCGGCTTGCCGATCAACGAATGTTGGCCCACCGAGGAGTCCCCGCCCTCAGCCTGCCACTAAAAAACACCGCCTATCGTAAGAGCCGATAGTGAGGAGTCTCTGACACCGCTCATTCGTATGAGACAAGGCGTCGCCAGTGACGCTTCCACCCCGCCGCCGTGTCTCGGATTCATTCACCTTGACTTTTCCATCCTTCAAGCAAACATTAGGGCCGGCAATCGAAGTGAACCTGGATTGGAGGTTCTCCGTTTCAAAATGACGCATCGGTTTTTTAAAAAGGGCCGCCGAATAATTCATTTCATTATTTCACTTATATTGCTTTGGATGCCATCGCATGGCAGGGCGCAGGATTTTTTTGCCGGGGCGCGGGGCGGCGCTTCTTTGGAGGGCGACAGTTTTCACCAGGTTGAGGTATTTGGCGGATATAATATCCCATGGCGCCTGAACTTTTATTCCAATTGGTTCTTGCGTCCGGGCGCGGATGCATCCGCCGGCTCGATCAGCGACGACGATACGAGGGCCTTCGTCGGCGCCATCGGCCCATTCGTAGAACTCGGCAAAGGCGCATTTCCTCTGACGCTCGAAGGCGGGGCCGCTCCAACTTTTCTCAGCCGGCATCGTTTTGCATCCCGAAATTTCGGCGACAATTTCGAATTCACGAGCCATCTTGATGTAAACTGCCGAATCACTCGTCATATCACTTTGGGTGCCCGCTTTCAACACATGTCCAACGCCGGTATTACTCACATCAATCCGGGAGTTAATATGGAATTTCTGTCCTTGCGCTATGACTTTTAATCCGGCCGTTCCATTCCACGATTCAGTCTTCAACCGCCCCGAATTCGCCGGTGTCAGGATGTTTATGTTGATGGCTCGCCGCATTTTCAGAATTGTCGCTTAACAAGCCAGTCTCGTCTTTCCGGCTGACGGTTCAACGGTCACGGTTAAATCCGTCACAATAATGCGGCGTCGAAGAACTCGGGGCCTGGTCTTTTAACGCTTCCCAGGCCGAATAATGCCGCGATGCCCAAAAGATTCAGGTCATCGGCCTGGACAATGACATTTTCATTTCAAGCTTCGCCTTTTTCCCTTTTAATGAACGTATGATTACACGCTATTCGCGCCCCGAAATGCGGGGCATTTGGGCCGACGAGAACAGGCTCAAAATATGGCTCCGGATTGAGCTCCTCGCCTCGGAAGCGCTCGTGACGGAAGGCATCATCCCCAAAGCGGACTTTCAAAAAATTAAAGCCGGGGCGGACCTATGCTTCGCCGACTTGACGTGGCTTGTGGAACGCCAGAAAGAACTGGAAAAGACGCTCAACCACGACGTCATCGGCTTTACGACGGCCGTCACGGAAAAAATCAACGATCAGGCCAGTCGCTGGTTTCACTTCGGCCTGACCAGCAGCGATGTTGTGGACACGGCCATGGCATTGCAAATGAAGCAAAGCGCGGAGATTTTAATTGCTGACGTCCGGCAATTGCTGCCGGCCATCGCCGCGCGCGCGAAGGAGTTCAAATTCACACCGGCGATCGGGCGCAGCCATGGTATCCATGCCGAGCCAACGACATTTGGGCTGAAACTGGCGCTGATGCACGAAGAGTTCCATCGCGCGCTGGAGCGGCTCGAACGGGCGCGGAACATTGTGGCCGTTGGAAAAATTTCCGGCGCGGTGGGCACGAGCGCGCATTTATCGCCGTCTGTTGAAGAATTTGTATGCAAACAACTTGGACTGCGCCCGGCGCCAATCGCCACGCAGGTCGTCCAGCGCGATATTCACGCGGAATTTCAAACCATCCTCGCGCTCATCGGCGCGAGCATCGAGCGCTGGGCGGTCGAGTTCCGCCATTTGCAACGCACGGAAGTGCTCGAAGCCGAGGAGCCGTTTACAAAAGGCCAGAAAGGCTCCAGCGCCATGCCGCACAAACGCAATCCCATCACATGGGAACGATTGACGGGCCTGACGCGAGTCCTGCGCGGCAACGCCCTGGCCGCGCTCGAGAATGTCGCCTTATGGCACGAGCGCGACATTTCCCACTCATCCGTGGAACGCATCATCTTTCCGGATTCCTGCACCTTGCTGGATTATATGTTTTCGCTTTTAACCCGGTTGATGACCGGCTTGCAGGCTTATCCCCAAAACATGAAACGCAACCTGGGTCTCAGCCTCGGCATGTGGAATTCGCAAACCGTCCTGCTGGCTCTTATTAAAAAAGGACTCACCCGCGAAGCCGCTTACGAACGGGTCCAGCAGGCCGCGATGAAAACGTGGGAAACCAAACACGCCGGCCGGGACGACGCCAATTTTCTGGAAGTCCTGAAATCCGACCCCGACGTTGCGAAGCACTTTTCCGATGGTGAATTGGAAAAAATCTGCTCGCTCGATTTTCATTTCAAAGAGGTCGAAAATCGGTTCAAGAAGTTGGGACTGTAGGGGCGGCGCGCCACATGCAGCGGCGCGGCCTGCGCCACGATAAACCTTCAGCCGCCGGCCACAATTTTTACTATTTCCAACTTGTCACCGGGCTTCAACTGACGTTTCGAGAATTCTGAGGGCGCGACGGCCGCGCCATTATGCTCGACGACAACGCTTCGGGGCAAAAGTTTTTGGCCCAGGAGAAATTCTTCGATTGAGCAGGGAAAAACTGCTGAAATGGGCATCCCATTGGCGATTACGGAATCGGAGTTCAACGTGTCTTTAAGAAACAAACGCCGCGTCCCAATCTTTCCACACGGGTTCATAACCGAGTTTTTGGAGCAGGCTGGCGACTTCCTGGGGGGAACGCTCATCCGACACTTCGAATTGTCCGGTGGCATGGTGATTTCCGTCTGCCCATTCGTTAACGCCTTCACCAGTGATTCGGGTCGGTGGCGGGAGGATTTTTCCCCGCGCGGTTTGATGAAGCTTGTCGCGGCCGGCCCCGGTATAGCCGCCAGGTTCGGTGTGGCTGCCGGCACTCATCAGCGTGATGCCCAACGGAACCAGGCCGTCCCTGAGCCGGGCTGGCTCGCGTGTGGAGAGGACCAACCCGACATCGGGAAACATGAGGCGGAATGCGCAGACCAATTGCGCCAGATCGCGATCGGACATTCGGGTCAAAGGCTGAAATTCGCCGGCGCATGGACGCAGACGCGGGAGTGAAATAGTGACTTGGGCCTTCCAACAATGGCGCAAGAGGTGGCTTGTGTGCGCGGCAACGCAAACGGCTTCGTAACGCCAATCCGCCAGACCGTACAGCGCGCTGATTCCCAGGCGGCGAAAGCCGGCGGCGTAGGCGCGCTCAGGCGTTTCCAGGCGCCATTCAAAATTCTTTTTAGGCCCGGCGGTGTGCACTTGACCATAGACGGTGCGGTCGTAGGTTTCCTGATAAACGACCAGGCCGTCGGCGCCGGCGGCCGTAAGCGGGCGATATTCCTCAGTTTCCATGGGTCCCACTTCCAATGAGACGGAGGGGACTTCATCCCGCAAAGCGGCCACGCAATCGCGGAGATAATTTGAGGAAACGAACCTGGGATGTTCGCCGGCGACGAGCAGAATGTTGCGAAAACCCCGTTCACACAAGGCGCGCGCCTCTTGCAAGACCTCTTCGACGGACAGGGTCACGCGGAGGATTGGATTATCGCGCGAAAAACCGCAATACGAGCAATTGTTGATGCACTCGTTGGATACATAGAGCGGCGCGAACAAACGCACGACTTTGCCGAAGCGCTGGAGGGTCAGTTGCCGGGAACGGGCGGCAAGTTGTGGCAAAAAGCATGAAGCCGCGGGGGAGATCAGCCCGGCAAAGTCATCCAATGACAATTTGCCCTTGGAAAGGCTATTCCGGACGTCGGCCGGGGTCGCGGCCAGCGACTTCCGGACAGCTTGGCCGGGCGATAGCCCATTAAACTCATCGAGAAAACTCACAAGTGCAATGTAGAATGAAAAGCCGAAAAAGTAATGTGAAAGTTTTCATCATTCATCATTCCGCGGAAGGCCATTGAAAATTTGGAAGCTAATCGGTTTCTTCCAGCTCAAAAAAGATGGTCGGTTTGACCCAGGCGCACACGCGATAGCCATGGC
>JBOHXA010000215.1:0-10714 GCA_050737335.1 Limisphaerales bacterium
GTATTTGGCTGTGGTCAGCTTGAGCGCCGAGCCGTCAGGAAATGGATAAATGCTCTGGACGGAACCTTTGCCGAACGTCTTCTGGCCCAGGATGACCGCCCGATGCAGGTCTTGCAAACAGCCGGTCACAATTTCCGCCGCGCTGGCGGTGCCCAGATTGACGAGGACCACGATAGGTTCGCCTTTTAATTGATCGCCGCGGCCCTCGGCGCGTAGAAAAGAATTCTCGCGCGGGTCACGGCCTTCGGTGGAAACCACCAGTTGCCCGCGCGGCAAAAACTTTTGCGCCACGTCCACCGCTTCATCCAAAAGACCTCCCGGATTGTCGCGCAGGTCAATGATCAGGGCCTTCATTCCCTCCGCCTTTAATTTGTCCAGAGCCGCCTGAAGTTCGTCCCCGGTGTTGTCGCCAAATTCGGCTATGCGCACATAGCCGATCTTGTCCGGCCCCAAAGGAAACGCCTTCTGACCGGCGATGTCCTTGACCATGTCCACGGTGATAATGGATCGCTTGAGGGTAAATTGCCTCACCATGCCGTTGGAAGGCCGCTCGATTGTGACGGTGACTTTGCTGCCGGGTTCGCCACGGAGTAGCTTCACCGAATCATCGAGACGTTCCGCCTCCGGCTTATCGGCGATGACCTGGCCATTGACATTCACGATGCGGTCGTCAGGCAATATTCCCGCCCGAAATCCGGGAGAATCATCCATCGGTGAAACGATGGTCACGTAACCGTCTTTCAGTATGACGATCAGGCCAAGCCCGCCGAATTCCCCTTCAGTGTCCTCCTGCAAATCCTGATAATCAGAGGGGTCCAGAAACTCACTGTGCGGATCAAGCGAAGAAACCATCCCCTTGATGCCCGAATATACCAGATCGTGGTAAGTCATGTTAGTGCCATCCACGTACTCGTTGCGGATTTTATCCATCACCTGTTCAAACAAATCAATACTCGCTTGTTTGGAATCCTGCTGGCCCTCCGCGCGCGCCGGCTCCAGATAAATGCACTCCCCCAAAATAAGGTTCAGGGCAAGCAGCGCTGTCACAAGGCCGTAAATGACGGGTCTTTTCATCGCACAAGACGTTAGCATGAATACGCGAGGCGGGGAAATGGAAGTTTTGGCGCCAGGCATTGAAAAGCGCAGAGTTTGCCACAAGGCCCAAAACCTGCGGACAGCCGGCCAATATAATTTTAAGCAGGTCGGTCATTTAATATGACAAGTGAGGATTGCAGTTTGCGCAAGGGGCTGAGCTATTTGTAGAGAGCCACCAAAAAAGGACTTCCCAAGTTCTATAGAAGCGGGGTTGTCTGTGTCTGCATTCGCAAAACTGAGCGCGCTTTTCAACGTTTTAACGTTGTAACGCTTCAACGTCCCCCGCAACATTTCCAAAACTGTTTTCTTGCATCCTCCGCCTTGGTCGTGGTTATATCGTCCGATGAAACGAGGACGTTCCCTCGCAGGCTTTGTTCGGATGTCAGTATTTCTTGCAACGGCGATTTTGTCTCCAATGCTTCCCGCCCGAGCCGCCGCCAAAGACATCCCGACCCTGGCCGAACTTCAGCAAAAAATTTCCACTTTCGTGTCGCAGCCCCGCTTTAACGGCGCCATTTGGGGCGTTAAAATCATTTCGCTCGACACGGGAAAGACGCTTTTTGAAACCAACGCCGTGCGCCTGATGAGCCCGGCATCCAATTGCAAGCTCTTTACGGCGGCGGCGGCGCTGGACCATTTCGGCGGTGATTACCGGATTGCCACGCCGATTTACGCCACCTCGCGGCCGAATCGGAAGGGCATCATTCACGGCGATTTGATCATCGTTGGCCGGGGCGACACGACATGGAATTCGCGCCGGTTTGGAGCGAATTTTTGGGACATCTTCGAGCCGTTTGTATCAGAGTTAGCCAAGGCCGGTGTCCGACGGGTTACCGGCGACGTCATCGCCGACGCCACTTACTTTCATGGCGAACCCACCGGTCCCAGTCTGACGATTGATGATTTCGAAAATGGCGAATGCCCTTACATTTCCGCCATCACGCTCAACGACGGTCTGGCGCAGGTTGATGTCTTGCCCACAACCGTCGGCGCGCCATGCAATTTAACCATTCAACAACCGGCCATCAGCCTGGTATTCAGCAATTGCACGACCACAGTGGCCAGCGGCGGTATGCATCGCATTGACTATTACATGCCATACGGGAGCCGCGTCATCTATGTGTTCGGCCAGCTCCCGATGGCTGACCGCGGCGAGCGTCTGGATATTCCAGTACTGGACCCAGCCGCCTGGTTCGCCGCCGCCCTCAAAGACGCCCTCGCGCGGCATGGGATCAAAATTTCAGGCAAGCCGCGCGGCGTGACATGGCCGCAGACGTCGGTTTTGGGTCCGCAAGACGCCAAAATTGGGGAAGTTCTCTCGCCGCCGATGCGCGAAATCATTCGCTACTACATGAAGCCGTCGCAAAACCTCGAAAACGACACGGTGCTGGCGGACCTCGGCGAAGCCACGCGCGACAGCAACACGCCGTCCTGGCGAAGTTCTGAACGACTCGGCCTGGCGGCCATTCGGCAATTTCTGGAAACCAATGATTTGCCCGCGGACCAGGTTAGATTTGACGAAGGCTCCGGTCTTTCTGACAACAACATGGCCACCGCCAATTCAATTGTCGCCCTGTTGCAGTTCATGTGGCAGCATCCGGAATCCAAAGATTTTATTGACGCGTTGCCAATTGCCGCCGAAGACGGCACGTTGCGCCATCGTTTTCACAATACGCCCGCGGCCGGAAATATCCGTGCCAAGACCGGGACCCTTCGCTGGGCCAATTCGCTCTCGGGCTACGCAAGCTCGGCCGCGCACGAACATCTGGCCTTCAGCCTTTTGCTCAATCGTTATGAGCCGCCGCCAGGATACGATAGACGCGCCGCACTCGACGCGGTCGCCCTCATGCTCGCGGAATTTTCCGGCCGCTCCATTCCGGACACCGCGATGCTCCAAAGGCAATTTGCTCCTTACGGCCACTTGCTCATGGCCCATTTATCCACCGCGCCTTTTCCCGATCCCTCGCGCGCGAAGGGACACTGGTATCACAATCAATTTTTTTCCGCGGGGGCGCATTACTCGGATAATACCGTGGCTATCTTCATACCGAACCATTTCCGCGCATCGGACAAGGTGGATTTCCTGGTCCATTTCCACGGCTGGATGAACACAGTCCCCAGCACGCTTGAGGGATACCATTTGATTGAGCAACTGGCCGCAAGCGGCAAAAATGTCATCCTGGTTGTCCCTGAAGGCCCATTCCACGCGCCCGATTCCTCCGGTGGAAAACTCGAAGATACAAACGGCTTCGCCAGGTTCATGAGCGACGTCGTGAATACGGTGAAAAGCAGCGGCCTCCTTGCCCAAACGAATTTCAGCATTGGCAATATTATTTTGTCCGGCCACAGCGGCGGCTACAAAGTCATGGCGTCAATTGTGGACCACGGAGGGCTTTCAGATAAAATCAAAGAGGTTTGGCTCTTCGACGCGCTTTACGCCGGCAGGGAAAATTTTATTGCATGGCAGAAGGCCCAAAATGGCCGTCTGCTGGACATTTACACCGACCACGGCGGCACCGAATATGAAACGGCAGATTTGCTGGCATGGGCAAGAAGCAATGGCGTGAGCTATTGGACCGGCGAGGATACCGCCGTCACGCCGGACGAACTGCGGACCAATAAATACGTCATTCTGCACTCGGACCTGCCGCACAATGACGTGGTGGCTAAACGCCATCAATTCGAGAAGTTCCTTGAAACCAGTTGCCTTGAGGATAAATGAAATAGTGATTGCGGTTGATGGTGGAATTTGGCGCGGGTCAGGTGCGCAGTGGCAGGCGGGTGGATTGGGCCGCAGATCAGATTCTCGCGCTCTCACGTTTTCTCGCCCTGGTCCTGCGCGCCCAGCCAAAGCGAAACGACGGAGGGTGGCTATCAACCGTCTCCAATTTCGGCATTGTCCAGCAGCATGGCGTTGGTTAGGATTGCGGTGGCTTCGGCCTCCGGTCCGATCAATGAAATCAATGAAAACTACTCGATATACCCTTCTTTTTTTCTGCTTCCTCCTTGTCGGCTGCCATACTGCGCCGCAAAACCAAAGATGCTCTTGTTCTGGAATGGCGATGCAATGCGCCAAACCAGCGCCGGTCAAACTGGGCGTCGAAGTGTTGTTTGAAAAGCATCTGGACCTAATCCGCGGCAAGCGCATCGGACTGATCACGAACCCCGGAGGCGTGGATTCGCACCTGGATAGCATCGTGGAACTGTTTCGCGCGCAGCCTGACGTTCATTTGGTGGCGCTTTACGGGCCGGAACACGGCGTGCGCGGCGACGCGCAGGCCGGCAAACCCGTGGCCTTTTATTACGACGAACATTATCACCTGCCCGTTTTCAGTCTATACGGCCAGACCTACAAACCGCCCGGGGACATGCTGACAAACATTGACCATTACATGCGATCCTACGACACGCAGCAGGCCGGGAAAATGCCCGTGAACGGAGCGTTGAACGGCATTGACCTCATGGTCTATGACTTGCCGGACGTAGGCACGCGCGTTTATACGTTTGAAGCCACACTGGCCTATGCCATGCAGGCCTGCGCAAACGCAGGCATTCCATTTATGGTCCTTGACCGTCCCAATCCGATCAATGGCGTTACAATGGAGGGACCTGTTCTGGATTATCCAAAATATAGTTCTTTCATCGGCCTGTGCGCCACGCCGCTTCGTCACGGCATGACCATGGGCGAACTGGCGCGGTTCTACAACGACAATTTCCTCAAGAAGAAAGCGGACCTGACGGTCATCCCGATGGAAAACTGGAGGCGCGACGAGTGGTTTGACCAAACGGGCCTGCCGTGGGTCACCCCTTCTCCCAATATCCCCACACTCGAGTCAGCCATTGTCTATCCCGGGCAGGTCATGCTCGAAGGCACCGATTTGTCCGAGGGCCGTGGCACGACGCATCCGTTTGAAAACTTTGGCGCACCTTGGATAGACGGCTATGTCCTGGCGCAAAAGTTGAACGCGCTGCATCTGCCCGGCGTAAAGTTCCGCGAAGTATGGTTTACGCCCACATTTTCCAAATTCCAAGGCAAGCTCTGCGGCGGCTGCCAAATCCATGTCCTTGACCGCAACAAGTACCGCGCCATTTCCACGACATTGAATGTCCTGGCCACAATAAAACAGCTTTATGGAGATAAATTGGTTTTTCACGCCCGTTATTTTGACAAAGTCCTGGGCAATTCTACCGTGCGGGAAGGTCTGGAATCCGGCGAGCCTGTGGATCAAATCATCGCCGCCTACCAACCCGGCCTGGACGCATTTGCCAGGACGCGTCAGAAATATTTGCTTTATCAATGACCTGGCCCGGCGAGACCATCGCTCCGAAGCCCTGGAACGCGAATGAACGAAGCGATATCCCGAATTTTTTACGGATTGGCGAGGAAGCGACGTGAATACCTGGCGGTTAGCCTGAGATACTTGTTCCCAAACTCGTAGCTCGGCTCAATTTCTGAGCCTTCGTGCCATTCGTTCCAGCTCGTAATGAGGACCCAGTCCGGGTTGGCTTTGATAGCCTGCTCCCAAAGAATTCGATAAACCTGCCCGTCGAGACGGTTCACCGCCAAGCCTGGATGGCGGACCTTCGTGTCGTCGTAGCCGGGGATGACGTCAAGACAACTGATACGTCCGTGATCCCGCGCGATTTTCACCGCCCGCTCATAATATCCCTTTGACCATTCGCGCAGTTCGTCGGGGGTTTTGCCTTTGACCTGGGCGCAGATGTTATAGGTGTGCAAGCCGTCAAAACCGTTGTATTGCGCGGCGCATAACCATCGCAAATCAAGAGAAAATCACCCGCCTGGGCGTGGGCGCGGCTGATGATTTTCGGCCATGCTGCAAAAGGCACCTGGCCCATGACCCGGCCATAAACGAAAATCACCGGTTTGCCATCCACCTTCAGAAAAGCGCTGTTCGAGCCGTAATGCGAGACGATGTAGTCGAGATCGCTGACCGCGTTGTCAATTTGCGACTGTCCGCGACCCGACTCGGTTTCCCAATAAACGGTTACATTGAAATGTTTGTCCCGGGCCGCTTTGAGCACGAGCGGGACGGCTTGGTCTTCGTAGGTCCCTTGTCCCCACCAGGTGCAGATAAAACCAGTAATGCCGCACTTGCGTGCCTCGGCGATTTGACGCGAGATGATCGCCGGATCATGCGAGTCATAGGCGCCCAGTTCCGGATAATGCCGCGACGCTTCGATGTCATGATGCGCCGCGTCCACTTTGCCCCAATGCCTGTGAGGCCCATACCATGTGTAATAAAACGCCAGCACCTCATGGGCCGGATGCAAATCTGAAGCCCGCCTGCCGGTAAAAGTATTGGTTTGCTCGCCGGCCGTTAAGGTCGCGGTGACCGTAAGAAGGACAACAGTCAGGTTCAAGGAAATTTTGCCCTGCATCTATTTATCAATTCATGTTCGTCTCGGCCCAATCCGCGATAACTGAATAATGAAATGTCATTTCGAGCGGATTATAACGTTTATACCACTTGGCATGGCCGTCGCCGAACAGGATGTTTTGGCCGAAGGTATGCACCTGCCAGAGTTCGTAGGGAACGCCATTGGTCGGACCGCCGACGCAGTTTTGCGAATAATCATCCTTGTCAGCGTCCAACGGATCAAATGTAAAATCCGGCCCTTCGCCGACAGACTGGTTCGGAACGCCGCAAGTGTCGCCGGATAGGACGTAAGCCGCCGGAAACCGGATTTCCTCGGTTTTGACCGCCGCATCGCCGCCAGCTTGTATAAAGGCGGCGCGAGCGCCATTGAAATAATTGAACGGCCCGCGCAAGGCCGGCGGCAATTGCACGTTGCCGGGACAGTTATAGATATTGGTATTCATGGTATAGGAATAAATCTGCTGCATCCAACTTGCCTTTCCCGTGACCGGATCAATCGCATTCCAATAAATGTCGGCGCCGGATTCCGGGTAAAGCTCCCCGTTATCATCGGCAAACATTTTCATGCCCATGCCAATTTGGCGCAGATTCGAGATGCATTGGACGGTCCAGGCCCGCTGTCTGGCCTGGGTCAGCACAGGCAACAAGATCGCCGACAAAATGGCGATGATTGCAATGACAATGAGCAATTCAATCAACGTAAAAGCATTCCTCTTCTTCATTCCTAAAAAGACGGCGTCGCCTGAAGAAATGTTTCAACTTTTTTATGGTTCGTGGCAACCGGCACCCCTTATCCGTCCCGCTTTCGCGGCGCCGGGATCTTCAGCGGTTCAATATGCACCAGGACGTCTCCAACCGAGGGCATGGTGTCCCGCACTTTGTCCTTCACGGAGTGGGCAATTTCGTGCGAGCGCAGCACAGTCATTTGGGGGTCCACTTCCACGTGCATCTCGACAAAAAACAGGTGACCCGCCTTGCGGACAAAACATTTTTCCACACTGGCCACGCCTTCGGTGCCCCCGGCGATTTCTCGAATTTGCTCGATCACTTCCTGGCCGGGCGCGCGATCCATGAGTTCGCTTAATGCCGGGCGCAGGAGCTTCCAGCCGCTCCAGGCAATGATGAACGCGGCGAAAATGGCGGCAACGTCGTCGGCGCAAACCCATTTGGGCCCGCCGATGAGGGCCACGGTAATGCCGATGGCCGCGGCGACGGACGTAATGGCATCCGACCGATGGTGCCACGCATCCGTCGTGACCGCAGAGTTGTCGGTGTCCGCTCCCTCGCGTGAGACAAACCGAAACAGCCCTTCTTTCACAAAGACGACCAACCCCAGCGCCAGGAGGGTAAACCAGACGGGTTGCGGACGATGAAATCCATTGGCCCATTGATCTATATCCCAGCCCCCTTTGGCGGTTATCCAGATGGCGGCAACCAGCAGCATGACCGCGCCAAAGGCCGCCGCCAATGGCTCAGCCTTCCCGTGGCCGTAGGGATGGTCTTCATCCGCGGGCACGGCGGCGACGGCAATGCCGCGCCACATTACCAGGGAATTAAAGATGTCCGCGAAGGATTCCGTAGCGTCGGCAATGAGGGCGTGCGAGTGTCCGAAAATCCCCGCGAAAAACTTGGCCGCGCCCAAAATCAGATTTACCGCGATTCCCAAGAGGATCGCGCGCATTCCTCGTTGCAATCGGTTGGCCATGCTCGAATTTAAGGTAGAACTGACCGATCGTCAGAATTATTTTAAAATTTTTGAGAACGCGCGTGGCGTGGCGCCTATTGGGTCAGCGACACGGTGATGTCAAAACGTTCTTGACGCCCTACGAACCACGCGCCGCGAAAATGCCCGCCCGCGCTTGCGCCTCCGGCAACCGTTTCAACCTGCTCACCTTTCAACGCCTCAACGAATTAAATCATATGGCAAAACATGGCGTCGCGGAGTTTAGGCTCGAACCATGTGCTCTTGGGAGGCATGATACCGTCGGCGTCGGCGATGTCCATCAGGTCGCTAATGGTCGTGGGAAACATGGAAAAAGCGCAGGCGAACTCGCCGCTGTTGACAATTCTTTCCAATTCTTCCGTGCCACGAATGCCGCCCACGAATGAAATTCTTTTGCTCGTACGGGGATCGTCAATGCCGAAGATCGGCCCCAGAACGTGCTTTTGCAGGAGGGTCACGTCGAGATTTTCAATGGCGTCGCGCGAGTGCAAAAACTTTTTATGGAACGTGAGTGTATGCCATTCGCGCTCCAAATAGACGCCAAATTGATGTTTGGCCGCGGGCGCCGGAGCGCCATTCATAGAAAACTCAAAAATGTTTTCCAGACTATCAAGCAATTTTCCCGGTGTTTTCCCGTTCAAATCTTTTAGAACGCGGTTGTAAGGCAAAATCTGCATCTGGTTGTGCGGGAAAATGACGGCGAGAAAGCCGCCACTGTGCCCGGCGCCTTTGCGCGACTGATACACCCGCGCGGCGGCCGCGCTGCGATGGTGGCCGTCGGCGATGTATAGATGCGGGATTTTGGCAAACTGCTGTTCGATGAAGCGGATTTCAGAAGGCTCGGAAATTTTCCAGGAAGTGTGGCGGACGCCGTCCTTCGCGGTAAAATCCACGCCCGGTTTGCTTAACGTTTTATTTGAAACAAAATTGTCTATCAGTTGAACGGCCTTGTAAGTCAGGAAAACCGGCCCCGTTTGGGCATTGAGGGTTTCGATATGGCGGACACGGTCCTCTTCCTTGTCCGGGCGCGTCAGCTCATGCTTTTTTATGATGCCGCGGATGTATTCGTCGCAACTGGCCGCGGCGACGAGACCCGTTTGAGAATGCCTGCCCATGATTTGGCGGTACAAATAGAAATTGGGCTTGTCATCCTGGCAGAGGGCGTTTTCGGAGATCAATGTTTGAAAATTCTGCAATCCCCTGGCATACGCTTCCGGCGCATTTCCAGCCGTGCCGGGCGGCAAATCAATCTCCGGCTTGCTGACGCGCAAAAAGCTCAATGGATTCCCGGACGCCATTTGGCGGGCCTCGTCGGAAGACATCACATCATACGGCAATTCGCAAATTTTCCGCGCCAGCGCCGGATCCGGCAGCACCGCCGCGAAAGGTTTCAATGTAGCCATAAAAGATGGGGAAGATATAAACCGCGAGGCATGAACGCACGGATAAAATTTCCAGCCCTTCACAGACGCCGGATGGTCACTGCGGTTCATGCAAAGTTTCCCGTTCCATTCAGGCCTGGGCACGGCCCATGAACATCGCTTTTTGTAGCCGTGGACATGAGTCCGCTCTGACTGCTTCGCGGAACAAGCCGCCGCCTTCGCTCATTGCCGTTGCCCCAGCCGACCAGCGTCGGTTTATGGAGATGGCGAAGCGGCCGGCGGGTAAGTGATCTTTTGCCCTTTGACCCGGGCAAAAGATGTCAGGACGTGTCGCTGTCGGCGGGACAGGCTCATGATATGTTCCACGCCAATCCCGCGCACCGCCAAGGCGTCAGCAATGAGCGAGCGATGGCATCGCCACGGCACGGCCTCCGCGCACATCAGCGCCAGACGCCGCCGGCCAGCCTGACTGACAAGTTTTTCCATGGCCTTGCTGAACCGTGACGTCTGCATGTAGTCTGCGTAGCCGCGAAATGAAGCGTTGCGCCAGCCCGCGTTGACGGAATCCGCGGCGGCGTGTCGCAGACCGCCCAGCGCCGCCGCGTGCTTATAACCAATCCCGGCCTTTTTCAGGGAAGCCGGGAGGGTGTCTGCATTGAACTGAGGATTATGCCGCGAGCGCGGAATGGAGCGCACGTCCACAACGCATTCCACGCCGTGGGCTTGCAACAGGCGAATGAATTCTTCAATCGGCCTCGTGGAATGGCCGATAGTCAGCGCCTGCAGGACTGTCTTACGCGGCGATGGAGCCGGCGTTCTGGTTCTTCGATGCTTCGATTTAAGTTTACGCAAGCGAGGCTTCATAAATCCGCGACATTATAATTTCAATTCCCTTGAGTGCTGCGCGAACGGCTTCAGGAGTCGTTCGCATCAATCGCGGCAATGAGCGACTGGCTTATAAACGCAGGCTAACTGTCGTTTCAGGCACACGTCAAATTTTATGTCGTTCACGAAAACTGTGCATTGGAACAAAAACCTCGAAAGAGAACGCCAAAGCGGACAAATGGCCCCTTTTTTGCACTCCATTTTGCTTGACGGGGCATCTGTATGTGAGA
>JBOHXA010000216.1:0-8089 GCA_050737335.1 Limisphaerales bacterium
GGACCTGGATGTATCAGTGAGCTTGGCGTTGGTTTCCCCTTCGTCACTTGAATTTTGCTTTATCTTTGCCTTTTTGGAAGATATCGCGCGCGCTCTCTGTTACAATGCGCATTAAGTCTATGGTCAAGAAAAAGATTGCAACAGGAACGGTGCATAAGGTGCCGGACGACTTGCGAACGAGCCTGTTGTCAGATGCGGCAGTGCTGGCGTTGTGGAACGGCCTGACGCCCCTTGCGCGGAATGAATGGATTTGCTGGGTCACTTCCGTCAGGAAGCCGGAAACAAGGAGCAGGCATATAGACAGGGTTTGCTCCGCGCTTAAACAAGGAAAGCGACGGCCATGCTGCTGGCCCGGCTGCCCTCATCGTTGAATGGGAGGCAAGCGGAAAGATCATTGAATTCACTCCAGGCGGAACGCAATGCGCGTTCGCCGCCCCCCCTGAACCTCGCTTTGCCCAACCGACGAACCACGGTTCATGGGAGCTTTAATGATTCGTGAGCCATGAACTTCGTTTCTTGCAGCGAACATGAGTTCGCTCAAATTTCCGGTTTTGGCCCTCAAGCCCGTTCGAATTAGTCAGAGCGCGCTCACGCGACGCTGCTACATAAACGAGGGTCGTAGCAGCGGACACCTACCCTCCGTAGCCTTGGCGAAGGAGGGTGAGTTCGCTCCAATTTTTCCAGTTCGCACGTCCAATTGCAGGTTTTTGGTTTGGCGCCAGACAGAGCTTGCTATTTAGACTCTTCCAGCTTCCCATTTGCAGTCGCCCGGCAATTTCAAGTTGATGAAAAGTTATGGTTTGACCTCTTTTCAAAAAGCAGGCTGCACATAGTTCTGTGGTTCGCCCTTGCGGCTGTTCAGCGGTTAAAGAACCAGACCAAGACATACGTAGAAAAAATGGGGCGTTTGAGCCCGTCAGAAGACTCACCGCTAGTGAGCCTTACAGGATCGCTTTGTCTCTGACGCCAAGGAGCCGGAAAGTCATGCGCAGGACGACCGCCCGGCTAAAAACATAACTCCTGCCCAAAAAGCCAAATCTAACCCACCTTCCGAAATCGCTGGCCCGGGAGCAAAAGAAGTTGACACTTAACGGCGAATGTGATAAAGAGAACGTTGCTAAATTGTTCAGATGCGAATTCAAAGCACAACGAACTTGCGTGGGCAAAGTCTCCGGTTGCAAATGGCCAGACGGGCTGATTTCTCAAGGCTATCGCATGAAAGGCAATGGGAATAATTTTGTGGCAAAAGCAGGCGCCAGCGGCTGCAAGCCGCGCCGGTTCCGGTCAGCCAAATCACGGGCGGCCAGTTTCCGCAAAATTGCCGCCGCGCCCACGGCATACCCCGGCATCCGGGACCTTCAATTTGCGATGTTCAACTGATAGCCAAACCCGGGCATTTATATGAAATACAGCGCCATTCCGGCCGCTCTGCCGTTCGCCGCGCTCGCGCTTAATTTGTTGGATATTCAAACGGCCAATGCCGTTTCCTGGGTGACCAACAGTCCGTTGAATGTGGCACGCTATGACCACACGGCCACGTTGCTCCTGAATGGCAAGGTTCTGATCGCCGGCGGTTACGTCGCCGGTGGCGCCACCACCGCCAGCGCGGAGTTATATGATCCCGCCACTGGAAGCAATACCCTGACCGGCTCACTGCTAACTGCCCGCAGCCATCATACTGCCACTCTGCTGCCCAACGGCAAAGTGCTGGTCGCTGGCGGCATTCTCGGCTTTAGCGCCCTTTCGAGCGCGGAACTTTACGATCCGGCCTCGGGAACCTGGACCAACACTGGCTCGCTGAATGTCGCGCGTTATTATCACACCGCAACCTTGCTGCCGGACGGCGAGGTGCTGGTCGCCGGGGGGCATGACGCCGCCTCTTCCACCGCGGAATTATACAACCCGGCCACTGGCCAGTGGACTTTGACCCCTCCAATGACGACCGGCCGCTTTCTGCATACCGCCACCCTGCTCACGAATGGAATGGTGCTGGTGGCGGGCGGCGAGCAAGGCATTATCCCCGTCACGTATCTTGCCAACGCCGAGTTATATGATCCGGCCGGCAACTCCTGGCACGCCACCGCCTCGATGATTACTGCACGGGAAGGACACACGGCAACCCTGCTGCCTGCTGGCGCAAGCGAAGTCGCCGGAAAGGTTCTGGTGGCAGGAGGTATTTCCGCCGGCAGTGTGACGGCATCATCTGAATTGTATAATCCAGCAAGCGCAACTTGGATATCAACTGGCGGAATGACAATACCGCGCTATGGCCACACGGCCACCTTGCTACCCGATGGCGATGTGCTGGTCACCGGAGGATCGAGTGTGTATGGCGTCACCAATACAGCCGAGCTTTACAATGTAACTGGCCGGACTTATGGGACTTGGTCGGCCACCGGAGCGATGGATGCCCCGCGCTCCGGCCAGACCGCGACCCTCCTGCCCAGCGGCAAGGTGCTGGTCATCGGGGGATTGGGACTGAACGGCAGCGTTTCCGGCAGCGTGGACACTTATTACCCTGCCGCGCCAAACTGGACGGTCACAGGGTCCACAAATGTTTATTATCAACAGACGATCCTGCTCCCCAGCGGCAAAGTTCTGGCTTTCGGCTACACCAATGACATCTATTACACTCCGATAGTTGAGTTATACAACCCATCCGATAATTCCTGGTCCGCCGCCCCTCAGACGAATATGTCGCTCAATTTCGGCACCCCAACCCTGCTGCCCAACGGCAAAGTGCTGGTCACCGGCGCCATCACCTACACCAACTTCGTCGGATACTTTGGCATTCCAAGCGCGCAGCTTTACGATCCGGTGCCCGGAACGTGGACGAACACCGGGATGATGCCATCCGGATTATTTGCCTCCACCGCAACCTTGCTCTTAAACGGTCAAGTGTTGATTGCCGGAGGTTTCACTTACGTTGACAGTGAGCCTCCCGGTACGGAGGTGGTGACCAACAGTTGTTTTCTCTACAATCCGGCCACTCAAACCTGGAGCGAAACCGGCAAAATGGGAACGCCGCGGGTTTTCGATTCGGCCACGCTGCTGCCGGATGGAAGGGTGCTGGTCGCCGGAGGGAGCGATGGCAACAACCTTCTTGACAGCATTGAGCTATATGATCCCGCCAGCGGCACCTGGACACCGGGAACTCATTCGATGCTGGAAAGTCGTTCCGGTCATACGGCGACGTTATTGCCAAATGGTCAGGTGCTGCTCGCAGGTGGATGGGGCGAATATACTTATATCCTTTCCGAAGCCGAATTGTTCAACCCACAGACCGGAACCCTGACATTGACCGGACCAATGAACGTCGGCAGGACGCACCACATTGCCACCTTGCTGCCCAACGGCATGGTGTTGGCGAGCGGAGGCACAGTGTTGGAAGGCATGGACATATTGGGAGCTTACTTCGGTGACACCAACGGCGCTGAACTTTACGATCCGGCAAGCGGACGTTGGACGGCGGCCCCCGCAATGACGGAAAGCCGGGACTCGCATAACGCAATCCTGTTGGCCAATGGCAAGGTGCTGGTAAGCGGAGACGGTGACAGCCTCTTTGCCGAGGACTTTGCCCCGGGCGCTGAACTATTTGACGCCGGCCTGGCTTTCAGCGCGTCGCGGCAACCGCAGATTACTTCCATCGCTTCGACATTAAATCTCGGAGGCAGTCTTGCTGTCAGCGGATCGTCGTTCCGCGACCTTTCCGAAGGCTCCGCTGGCAATGGTTCCCAGGATTCGCCGTCGGATTTCCCAATGGTCCAGTTGCGCAGCCTGGCCAATGAGCAAACTGTTTTCCTGTCCTCGACCAATTGGTCCGCCAATTCTTTCGTCTCCTTGCCGGTGACCAATTTCCCGGCCGGCTGGGCCATGGCCACGGTGTTTGTCAACGGCATTCCCGGCACATCCAGCATCATACTCATCGCTCCCACACCGACATCTGTCATCCTGGTCAATCCGCTTCACCAGCCGGACGGCTCGTTCCAGTTTTCCTTCACCAACACCCCCGGCGCGCTCTTTACCGCCTTGGGCACGACCAACATCACGCTGCCTGCAAGCAACTGGACGGTGCTCGGTGGCGCCACGGAAATCTCCTCCGGCCAGTTTCAATTCAACGACCCACAGGCCACGAATTACTTGCACCGTTTCTATCGCGTCCGCTCGCCTTGATTGGAAAATGAACTTTTCCACTTCATTCCCATCATTTTATCGCTCCTTTGCGTTTTGGTTCGCCGCCGGCTTAAAAAATATTGTTGCCGGGAATTCCTCCGCGAGCCCAAGCGGACATGAGTCCGCTCAAATTTCCGGTTTTGGCCCTCAAGCCCGTTCGAATTAGTCAGAGCGCGCTGACGCGACGCTGCTACAAAAAGGACGCCGAAGACCGCGCTTTCTGGCTTCGCTTCCTTGTTGCATTCCCTATCGGTCGTCCCCGCGTGCCATCAAATTGTTGATGATATTAATTAAGATGCGCATCGAGATGGGATCGTTGCGATCTGATTCAAAGTTCAATTCACTGGCAATGACACGTCCCTTGCCCTCTTGAATTTCGACCAATGGGCTTCCGCTATACCTGGTGATTTCGGATGGGTCTTTCAAATACCCGTGAAAGTCGCATTGGCGAGCCAACTCCGTCGTGTCGGCGCGTCCGGCAACAACTTGATAAACGCCTGAACAGGCAATGGGCAATTGCCGTCCATCCCGGCCAAACCACGCAATATCGAGCGGTTCGATCCCGGAAAAGACGGAAGATTCAGGGACGTGCATCGTGACAATCTCGCCGTCTTTTGATTTGTATGCTGAAATCCGGTGTGGGAATAGGCGGCAAAACGCCTGTCCAGGATGAATCATCAAAACGCGCCCGCCTCGAGAAAGGAAGGTTTTTAATTGGTTCCCTTCAGTTGATGCGAATGTGGCTGGGTCGAGGCTGCCAACGATCAGAACATTTGTCGGGTCAAGATCGCCAATGGAATTGATCTCTTTGAGAGGAATGCCAGCCAAACCATGGACGGCTTCATTTTCTGGATTCCAAAGATACAATGCGCCTTTTCCAGCCAAACCGTCATCCGCCCATTGGCGCGTGGCGATGACCACGTCGTAGTTATTCTCTGAAATGATGCGTCCTTTGGATTCCAGCTTCAGGAAAAGCTGCCCATCCGTTCGCGGCGTTGGGAGATTCCGCGGCGTCGTAAATTTCACGGTCATCCAATCGTTTGTGTAATAATCAATGGGCGGCACGTGGACTTGTCCTTCGCATAAAACCTTTCCATGGTTCTGGAATTGCCAGATGAGACGGCTGGCCGGCAGCGAGTGATAGTCTTCGGAATCGTTGACGATGCAGACCCTTTCGCGAAATGTTCTGCCGGAATAGAAATGCCTATCGTACAATTCGGCGCTGGCGAGAACCGGCTGGAGTGCCATTTTGAGCGCGTAGTAAGCGGGCCAGGGCCTGATCTGGTTCGCCAACCAGGGGGTTTGAAACCAGGTGAAATAAGAAAAGTATAATATGCCTGCCGCGGCATTGTGACTGGTCCGGCGCAAGGTTTCCGCCAGTTCCTTCGTCATAAACGCCTGGCGCTTGAGAAAAATGGCCGGATCGCAATTTTCATATGCATAGTCGCCCACAAGCGCCTGTGGCGTATAGTGCTTGAAGAGATAGAACCGCACAGGATGTCCGTCGTCATTATTGGGATAGCCCGTTGACATTTCCTGGCTTATCAGGGGCCGTCCGGGCGTCGCGAGACGATTAAACTCGCCATCATAGAGATGGAAGAATGATTCGTTATACCAGCCATAATAGCGATGCGCGTCATCCACGTCGCCGTCGTCCAGGCCGTCAGGTTTGACCAATGTCTTATAACCGCGCCCGGCTTCCTTTCGGACATAGGATGAATCAGCGACAATGGGCCGGGTCGGATCCGCCTGGCGCATGGCTTTGATGGTGTCATTCAGAATTGCCCATTTTTTCTTGAGGCGCGCTGGATTGTTTTGGTCGAGTTGCTCGAACTTCATTTCGTTGTTGACCGTCCAAAGAATGATGCTCGGGTGATTTCGGTATTCTTTAATCAAGGAAAGGTATTCATCCCTCCAGACTTTAATCAGGTCATCGCCCGGGGGCGGCCCTTTCAACATCAGCCACGGCCACGTCCCTTCAAACGACACGCACATGCCGACTTCATCAGCGGCGTCGAGCCAGGTCGAAGTAAACGGAACGATATGGGAACGGGTGACGCGGATGTTTCCTTCGCGAGCCATTTCGATAAAACGGCGCGCCAGCGTTGCATCGTTCGGGCGCAGTGTGTTTGGAAAGGGGTCCGCGCCGCGCAACCAGAAAGGATGCCCATTCAACAGGAATTTATTTCCATCAACCGTGAAAGTCCGGAATCCGAACCTGACTTTGTAACGGTCGGCAAGCTGGTTCCTCGCTCTTAACTCGACCTCCAGATAGTAGAGATTCGGGTCCTGGGGAGACCATGGCTTCGGATTGAGAAAGGGGGTCGTCAACTTCAAATGCATGGTCTCGCCGGCGCCCGCCAGCAATGGTTGCGCCACCGGATTGGAATAAAGCAGCGCGCCGTCCTGCGCGGTGACAATCGAATAGCCCACGTTCAATTGCTTCGTCTCTTCGCTGCTGTTGAGAATGTCCAGGTTTATTGTGGCCCCGTGCAGCCCGGGTTCGATGAAGCAGCCGCTGACCAGTTCCGGGGCCGTCACGGTCAGCTTCACCGGTTGCCAGATGCCCCCGACATCGTCCTGGAACATGCCGTGCGGCAGAGAATGGAGCATCGCCGAGGTCACCTGCACTGTTACCGCAACGCCTTCAACTTTCCCGGCGGATTCTTCATTCGAATTGGGACGGCTGACTACATGAACGGCAATCACATTGCGTCCCGGTTTCACAACTTTGCTGATATCGCAGTTCACCTGGCCAAACATGCCCGTATGAGTTCCCACTTCAACTCCATTGACCCAAATTGCCGAGTCCTTGGCGATGGCGTCGAACGTCAATTCGAAATGTCGTTTGCCCGGGTTCGGCGGAAGGTCAAGGTAATGCCGGTACCAGGCGGACGAAGTTTTACGCCAATCAAATGTGTAAGAGTCGCAACGCTCGATTTCCTGAATATACAAGCTCTCGGCCACGCCTTTGGTTGCTGAAAATTTGTCCAGGTCGGGAAAACCGGTTTCGCCGTGAAGCCATGACAAGCCCGGCGTCCAAAACGACGGGACTTTCATCATGTGCCAACCTTGATCGTTGTAATCCAATTGAACGGGCTTCTGCCCGGAGGCCAATTGATAGTCGGGCATAAAAAGCCAATTCCCATCCAGCGAAACTTCCGTGCGCGGCGGGTTCAAAGTTGAAATCTTCGCGGGCGTGTATTCAGCCCGCTGCCTTTCACGGAGCGCCTTCTTATCAATCGGCGGGGCGCTCCAACGTTTGTCGCCAATGGCGCGGAAGGCTGCTACGTCCGCGGCCGTCAGCGGCTTGATCTTAAGATCGGAAAAATCCGCGGGCAGCCAGCCTCCGCCCAAAAGGACCTTTCCGTTGTCCCAAAGGGGGTCGCGGTCCACCGCATTAATCCGGGGCAGTTTTTCGTCATTCAGAAAAATTTGAAACCGATCTCCCAAAATGGCAATGCGCAGACGATACCAAATGCCCGGCCTGGGCGTGAAATCAAGCGGAGCGATGCCCAGGAAACGCGCTCCTCCGTCCGGAGCGTAACGGGCGAGATAAAGGTCATTATTATGGCCGCCCCGCAGCGCAAAAACGTAACGACTGTCCCGGTCCCGATAACGAAAGCCGCCCCAAATTTGCGCTTGTTCCACGCCCCGGGGTGTTCTGGCGCGCATGGTGATTTCACAATTGGTCCATACCTGCTGATTGACCATCGAACCGTTACAAATGGTCACGGACGTCGAATTGGTTCGGACCGTCGCCCGGCCCACGACAAACCAATCGCCGGGGTTATGGAAAGGGGTGATAATACCGCCCTCAGCCGGAGTCCCAATTAGGAAAAGTACAGCAATCCCAAATACCTGAATCATCAGATGCTTGCGGATGAGGAATAAAAGCCTGAAGTTTTTCATCTTA
>JBOHXA010000217.1:0-1216 GCA_050737335.1 Limisphaerales bacterium
CCACGACGCGATTATTTTCGGCGTCCAATTCGACGACGTAAACCGGCTCGGCCGTGGTTATCCCCAGGCCGCGCCGCTGGCCGATCGTGTAAAATTCGATGCCGTCATGATGGCCTAGCACGCAGCCGCGCAAATCCACGATTTCGCCCCGGTGCTTTTGAACCAGGTTCGACTGCTGGAGAAACCCGCCATAATTGTTGTCCGGCACGAAACAGATTTCCATGCTTTCCTCTTTGTCAGCAGTCTTGAGGTTGCAATGCCGCGCAACGGCGCGGGTATCGCTCTTGGTTTTTTCGCCCAGTGGAAACATCGCGCGGGCGAGCTGGTCCTGCCGGAGCGAAAACAGGAAATAGCTCTGGTCTTTGCGCTGGTCGCGTCCGCGCTTGAGCAAGTGGCGTGTGGCTGAGAGATCAAGCCGTCCCTGATTTTTAAACAGGGCGATCTCACGTTCGCTGCCACGCTCGATGCGAGCGAAATGGCCGGTGGCGATAAAATCAGCCCCGAGTTGGCCGGCGCGATCAATCAGCCGTCCAAACTTGAGGTTCTGGTTGCACATGACGCAGGGATTGGGCGTGCGGCCAGCCTTATATTCGTCCGCGAAATACTGAATGACGTGCTTTTGAAATTCCGCCGCCTCATCAATGAGATAATAGGGAATGCCCAATTCATTGCAAACGGCTCGGGCGTCGGTCACAGCCTGGGGACCGCAGCACTTGTCCTCGGCGCGGTTCACGCAATCCTGCGGCCAGAGCTTGAGCGTGATACCAATGACCTCGTAGCCTTGCTCGAGCAAAAGCGCGGCGGTGGCGGAGGAATCTACTCCACCGCTCATGCCACAAACCACACGCTGACGCTTTTGAGAGAGCACAGTGGGACATTATACGATTTTCGGGCAAACTGTAAACTGCGGTTATGAATTGAACGATCATAAACACGCCGCGTCACCGTCCTCGTTCTCAAATCATAGCCACGTTGGAATGAACGCCTTTGCGCGAAGAATTCTCCGCAATTTTTTCCAATGCCCGGCCCGGCCGCTCCTTTTGGAGAATTCACTCGCACCCGGTGCCAAACTGATTTCCCTGAAATTCCGATTCATTTTGCCTGCTTCATCCACTAGAATCGCCCCTTTCAAATGAAAATGATAGAAGTAGCCGGGTCCATCGCCGCGCCAAAAGGTTTTTTGGCCGGTGGCGTATTTTGCAACATTAAGAAGCTT
>JBOHXA010000218.1:0-2758 GCA_050737335.1 Limisphaerales bacterium
AAACCGTGCGCGAGCGCGGCCCCTTGTCGGTGCGGAAGGACTCGCGCACCAGAAAGGAAACGTAGGTCTTGCCGTTGCGGCGGGCGGATTTAGTGGTTTGGACGAACACGGGCTACAGCTTAATCCATGAATTGTTTAACCGTCAAGAACTATTTCAATGATAATACATCTATTACTTGCTACACATTTGGCAAAATCACAACAAATCCACTGTTTTCTCGTTTTTTTCAGGAAGTTAGGTTAGAGCGGACTCATGTCCGCTGCTAGTTGATGAATGGCGGCGACTCGACCCGCCAGGCTCCTCTTATTGAATCACTTTCGCCAGCACATTGGCCAACCGTTGCGCGGCCAGCGTCGTATTCTTCTGCAATTCCATGAGCGCTCCCATTTTCCATGGCGCTTTGGCCACGGCGAGCATCAATTTGCTCATGTCCAAACTTTTGTCCTCCTTCATGTACTTGTTGAAATCCAGCGGCAAATCCTCGTCCGCCGTGTCAGAGATCACGCGCACGGTTACGCACGGGATTCCGCGCCCGGCGCAAACCGCATGTACGGCCCCCGATTCCATCTCCGCCGCATCCGCGCCAGTTTCCTCGCGTAGCGCTTTTTTGTCCAGAGCCGTCGTTGCGATTCGATCCGAGCAGAATATTTTTACCTCTTTGGCTCCGGCGGCGACCAATTTTGATCGAATTTGGATATAAATATCGTTGCCGCCGCTGTCGCGCCTTTCATCATTGCCACTACCGGTTGGAGAATCGCCCGAAGATATTCGCATTTTGAGCGCCGGAATCTGTGACCGTTGATCGCTTCCTCCATGCCCGGCAATGTCCGGGCGCTCTTGGCCTCCGGCTCCCATCTGATGGGACGGAAGAGTGTCAGGCTGGAGGCGCGGTTGACCGGGTGGAGTTTCAAAGACAACGTCGCCGATGTTCAATTCCGGGGCCAGTCCGCCGGCGAAACCGCACGTGATCAACAGCGAGGGGGTATGCGCCGCCAGAAATTCCTGGGCGGCCTTTTCCGCGTTCTTGCGGCCGATCCCGGTCAAAAAGACGTGGACTTTGTCTCCGTATGCGCTCTTAAACGGCCCGGCTTCCTCCGCCAGGGCGAAACAGATTGCGACATTTTCATCATGCATTGAGGAGTAATTGAAATCGAGTTAACGGCCCCGTGGCAAGAAGAACAATAGCTGGAATTCGCGGCGCTCGATACGCGTTCTTCTCAGTTGCCGGTTGTTGATTCTAAGCTTATTGTGTTCGCGTGAATACGGAATATTCCATCGTAGCCCATTGGCCGGACGGTTTTGACGAGGCTGGGCTTCAACATTGGGTTGAGCAGATGCGCTCCCAATTGACTTATCCCGTATCATTGGGGTTGGTTTTCATGTCTCCGGATTTTTTCGTGAACGCGGAGCAGACCCTCGAAATCCTGCGTGTTCACGGGCGAATTCCGCTGCTGGCGGGCTGTTCCGGGGCGGGTTTGATTGTCAATGGCGAGGAGATTGAAAGTGCTTCGGGGATTGTGCTGGGCCTCTACTCCTTGCCGGGGGCTGAACTGCGCGGTTTTCATTTTACACCCCCACAAATTGAGGAAGCATCGAGCGGGTCTTATTGGCGGTCGGCGACCGGGATCGCGCCTGCCAACACCAATGGCTGGCTGGTTTTTAATGATCCTTTCCATATGGACGCCGATCACTGGATCCGTTCCTGGAATGAGGCCTATTCGCCTGTGCCAACATTTGGCGGCGCCGCCAGTGGGATTTTTTCGGACCAAACGACCCAAGTCTATCTCAATGGCGAGGTGCATGAGGATGGTCTTGTGGCCATTTCCGTGGGTGGCGACGTCAGACTTTCGGGCGTGGTATCCCAGGGCTGCACGCCCATTGGCGAACCGTGGACGTTGACGCGCGTCGAGCAGAACTTGATTCATCAGATTGCCAATCGCCCGGCATATGCCGTCCTGGCGGAGACGTTTCAGAAACTGCCACCGGCGGACCAGCAAAAGGCGCGCGGGAATCTCCTCATTGGCCTGGCCGTCAACGAATATCTCGAGGATTTTCATCGCGGGGATTTTTTGGTCCGGCCATTGATTGGGGGCGACCCAACGTCCGGAATCCTGGCGGTTGGCGCGTTGCCGCGGGCGGGTCAAACCATGCAATTCCAGCGGCGTGACGGCGCGGCGGCAAGCGAGGACATGCGGGAACTGTTGTCCCGGGCCAAGACGGATGCGAAGGGGCGGCCCATCTATGGCGGTTGCCTGTGTTGCTGCAACGGGCGGGGAAAAAATCTCTTCGGCATGCCCAATCATGATGCGGGCCTGATTCAACGGGAATTAGGGCCCATGGGCATGTCCGGATTCTTTTGCGCGGGCGAGATTGGCCCGGTGGGGCGGAAGAGCTTTTTGCACGGGTTCACGGCGGCACTGGCCCTTTTTGTGAAACGGTAGGGATGGGCGGTTTGCGCCGTCGTTGCGGTGTTCCAATGAACCGAACGTGGCGCACGTTCTCGAAACCTTCAGTATCGCCTGGAAGGCGCGGTGAGGCTGTATTCCGCGATAGACTGTTCATTATTTTAGCTAATATAAAATTGTCGTGAGGCCGACAGTTAACGACAAGCAGGTCCGGCCCAATCCGCTCCGGTAGTTGTATAATTTTGTTTTTTACGCATGTAAGGAAAACACGTTGGAGATCCGTCCCCCCATCAATCGGGAATATTTTGGACAGTCCCTCGATAGAGCCATGAGGGGCAGGCGGGAGGAAGTC
>JBOHXA010000219.1:0-8434 GCA_050737335.1 Limisphaerales bacterium
GCCCAGGGTTGTCGCGCTGGCGGCTACCCAGGGTGATATGCC
Source organism: Limisphaerales bacterium (assembly GCA_050737335.1). Classification (GTDB taxonomy): domain Bacteria; phylum Verrucomicrobiota; class Verrucomicrobiia; order Limisphaerales; family UBA11358; genus UBA11358. Next base: position 43 of record JBOHXA010000219.1, read on the forward strand.
CGATTTCACAACTCTACACGGGTTGAATCAGACGAGGTGTCGGGGCGATGCCACCGCCATCAGTTCCCGGCGCCGCAGGCGCGACGGATTTGCAGTCGCAATTGCCGTTCCCTTTACGGCTGGAACAACGAACAATGCACATGCTGGAGATTTTAATTTGCCGGATTCCCAATTTTCTGGCAGAAGGTTTTCAAGGATATGCGTTCACTGAGATTATTTTGCTTATGCATGGCAATGGCATTGTGTCCATTGCTCGCGGCCGCCGGGTCCCGCGTCACGGTTGATTCCAATCTCGTGTTGAACATAGACGGACAGAAAGTGTTTCCGATTGGCTTTTCCCCGCCGCCGCCGCCGGACGGCAAAACTCCCGACGGCAAAAACGCCATTGAAGAACTGGCGGATGCCGGCGCCAATTTCTTGCGGACAGGCGCTCATCGTGATGGCTGGAATGAACAAACTTTGCGGCGCGAACAGGAATATTTGAATGTCGCGGCGCGGTACGGGCTTTTTTGCATGCCTTACCTGGGGGAATACGCCCGTGTCTCTTCCGATGCCCAGGCGGCCAAACTCCGGACTCTCATCAACCGTTTCAAAAACGATCCCGCGCTGGGGGCATGGAAAGGCGCGGATGAACCGGAATGGGGCAAAATTCCACTGGCGCCATTGTTGCGCGCCCGTCAAATCATCCGCGAAGAAGACCCGAACCATCCGCTCGTCATCATTCAAGCGCCACGGGGCACGGTGGACTCGCTTCGCAAATATGACGCAACCGGTGACATCATGGGTGTGGATATTTATCCCATCAGTTATCCACCCGGCATCCACTCGCTGCTGACCAATAAGGACATCAGTCTGGTCGGTGATCATGCGCGCATCATCTCCGATGCGGTCAAGGGCAAACAACCTTTCTGGATGGTTTTGCAAATTTCCTGGAGCGGAGTTTTGAAACCCGGCAAGACGCTGCGTTTCCCGACTTTTCCACAGGAACGCTTTATGACCTATGAGGCTATTATCAACGGCGCCCGCGGATTGTTCTATTTTGGCGGCGCCAATGAAAAATCGCTTTCGGCGCGAGACAAACAATTGGGCTGGAACTGGACCTTTTGGAAACGCGCGCTGAAGTCCGTCATCGAAGAAATTGGTGCCAGGAGCCCGCTCTATCCGGCGCTCGTCGCGCCGGACTCGACGTACCCCATTAAAGTGTCCGGCGCGGGTGGAATTGAGTTTTGTGCGCGCGAGGCAAATGGAGAATTATTTTTGCTTGCGTGCCAGCGAGGGGACAAAACCAAAAAAGTTAAATTCAGCGGCTTGCCGGCTTCGATTAATTCCGGCGATGTGCTCTACGAAGCGCCGCGAACCGTTGAAGTCAGCCATGGCACATTCACCGACTGGTTCGCGCCGTTCGACGTGCATGTGTATCGCTTCAAATTGTCCGTCCCCAACGGGAAGCTCGCGCCGACGTGACGCTGGAATGTCCATTAACAGCCTTCTTTTTATGGCTTTGGCGGCGAGGATGGGATGACGATGACGATGACGACGAAGACGAGAGGGAGAAAAATCCTCTTGTTTCGCAAAATTATTGCGCTGACAGGGTATTGACCGCAGAATCGGGCCGGATGAATCTGGACACCCTTTATTCTGAACTGACCCTAAAGACCGGGGCCAAGCTTGCCCTTGTGGTCATGGATGGCCTGGGCGATTTGGCGACGCAGGAACAACACAATTTGACGCCGCTTGAGGCGGCGAGGACCCCAAACCTGGACGCGCTTGCAAAGGCTTCGGCGCAGGGCCGCCTCATCCCTGTGGCGCCGGGAATCACGCCAGGCAGCGGGCCGGGGCACCTCGGACTTTTCGGGTACGACCCGCTCGAATTTCAGGTTGGCCGCGGCGTTATTGAGGCGCTGGGACTGGGCATGGAATTGAAGCCGGGTGATGTTGCCGCGCGCGCGAATTTTTGCACTCTCGATGCAAGAGGGATTGTCACGGACCGGCGCGCGGGCCGGATTGCGACCGAAGCGTGCGAGAAGCTCTGCGCCAGGCTTGCGGCCAAAGTGAAAAGAATCGGCGACACCGAGGTTTTGATCAAAGCCGGCAAGGAACATCGCTTCGTGGTGGTTTTTCGCGGACAAGGGTTGGAAGGGCCGGTGAGCGATGCCGATCCAAATCGAGAGGGACATCCGGTGCCCAGGGCGGGAGCGCGCGATGAAGGCAACATTGGCCAGAAAAAAACGGCGGCGCTTGTGGCCGACTTTTATAAGGCCGCGCTTCCGATTTTGGAGAAGGAAAGGACGGCGAACGGAATTTTAATGCGCGGTATCGCCCATCAGCCGCACATTCCGCTGTTTGAAGAACGGTATAAGCTGAAGGCAGCGTGCCTGGCGGTTTATCCCATGTACAAGGGATTGGCGCAACTGGTGGGAATGAAAAAGATTGAAGGACCGCAAACGATTGCCGAACAGTTCGAGCGTTACCTGGCCGAATACAACCGTTTCGATTTCTTTTTCATCCATTATAAATATACGGACAAATCCGGCGAAGACGGCAACTTCGGCGCAAAGAAGAAGGCGATCGAGGACTTTGACGCGGCCCTGCCGATTTTGCTGAGGAAAAAACCGGACGTGCTGGTCATCACGGGCGACCATTCGACGCCGGTGGCGATGAAAGGGCATTCGTGGCATCCGCAGCCGGTTCTATTGCATTCGGCGCTAAGCGGGTGGGACAAGCTGGACCGCTTTACCGAGACCGGAGCCAATCTTGGTTCGATGGGGATATTTGAATCGAAGTTTTTGATACGCCTCATGCAGGCCAACGCTAAAATGTTCGACAAATTTGGAGCATAAGCGGCGATCCCGGTTTCCGATCCTTAATGAATCTTCCCAACAAGCTTACGTCCGCCCGTTTTGGTTTGACGGTATTGTTCGTTTGGATCCTCTTTATTCCCATTCGATATCACGATACGGTTGCCCTGGTATTGTTTAACGTGGCCAGCATCACGGATTTTCTCGACGGCAAGATCGCCCGCAGCCGCGGCCTGATCACCAACTTCGGCATTTTGATGGACTCGCTGGCGGACAAAATTTTGACGTGTTCGGCGTTTATCGCTTTTGTTGAAAGCACTCATGTGAATGCGCATGCGCCGGTGAAAGTCGCGGCATGGATGGTGATTATCATTGTGGCCCGCGAGTTTGCCATTACCGGAATGCGGCTGCTGGCGGCCGCGAAAAGCATCGTTTTAGCGGCGGAAAATTTCGGCAAGCACAAAACCGTTTCCCAAATCGCAGCCATCAACGCGTTGCTTCTGCTGGATGCCTGCCAGGAATGGCCGCTGGCGCCGCAGGAATTCATCCAAAAATGGCTGCCGCCGCTCGCAAGATTCCTGCTTTGGTTGACGGTCGTTTTGACCGCGACCTCAGGAGGGATTTATCTATGGCGCAATCGCGCGCTGTACTTGAATGATATGTAAGCGGGCCTCACGGTTCAGTGATGGTGTAAAAGCGTTGCGAAATAGCGCTGGCGCCCGGATCGGTGAAAAGAAGCGGTTCGGCGCCGAAAACGCCGTTCGTCACTTCCGTCCATGTGCTGGTCACGGGCCAGAGCAACAGGTTCGTCGTCGCCCAGACACGGTATCCCTGCCCTTGCGCGCCGGAGATTGTGAATTGAATGCCGCCGCCGGGGAGTGTAGCGGCGGCGCTCAACGTTGCCGGCGGCGGAATCGTCACAGTCAATTGGGCCGGGCTACTGGTGAGGACGCCAGCGGCGTTGGAAACGATGACCGAATAAGTGGCATTGGCCATTGCGTTGGAAACAATTAATGTGGCGCTGTTTGCGCCCGGATAAGGCGCGTTGGTCCCATTTTGCAGCCATTGATAGATGGGCGTGGAAATCCCATCCTCGCTCACGGCAAACGCCGCGACGCCGCCCAGCGCGACCGTAACGTTGGTCGGCTGGCTGAAAATTTGGGGCGCCAGTTGCGGCTGCCAGCCATAAAGCCAATTGGTGACATTCTGCACGTCATTGGTCGCGGTCGCGCCATCCAGTTCGAGCGACCAGGGAACCCGCGATCCCGTCGGAACCAAAACCCCGTTTGTATCCACGCTTTCATATTCCCAGAAACGCAGGTTTGCGGTGTCGGGTCCTTCGGTGCTGCCGCTGCCCAGAATCCAACCCGCGGGTATGACGCCGTTGATGTCCATGGTGCAATTGATATAGGCGACCTGGCCGTAAGGATAATTGGGCGTGTTGCCGCTGGAACCGCCGTCACGCCCCAGATCACAATTTGCGACGCCGTTGGTGATGCCCAAAATCCGGCAATTTACAAATGCAAACCCATTGGTGTATTGTGCTGTCCGGGCCTGCGTCAAATGGCTTCCACTGGTTAAATCCATCAAGATTGTGTTGGTGGCATAAAGCGTGCCGCTACCCCAGATGTAATCGGTATTGCCCTGAATGTAACTGTCCTGGATGTAAGCCTGATCTCCACTTTGATTGACTAGGAGCGTGTCCTGGTAACTGTCCAGGTCGCAGTCCAGCACCATGAATTGTTTCGCTAGGTTGACCAGCAATGCTTCAGCCTGCGAGCCGCCCAATGGCGTGCTGTTGGTCAACGTCATATTTTCGATGGCAATATCGTTGGCCTGGTTCACGCCGAACATGGGCCGCGTTGTGGTGCTGGCGTTGATGACATCGTTATTGGCGTAAGTGATGATGGTTTGATGGCGATCCTGTCCGATGAATGTGATGTTGTTTTTGGCATTTACGCGGTCAATTTCGGTGTAAACGCCGTTCCGGATGTTGATGGTCGTGGCGGTGGTATTATTGGCGGGCACCGAATCAATGGCGCCCTGGACCGTGCAAAAATCTCCGCTGCCGTCCGCCGCGACAACCAGATTCGTTGGACTTTCAGGACCACTGGTCTTCGTCGCAAAGAACCAACCGGGCGAATTTGAAATACCGGCGAAATACGCGCCATTGGAGTCCACTATCACTCCAGGATCCATCGTCACATAATATCCCTGAGCCTGACCCGTCGTCAAAACGCCGGCATGCGGATAAATCGTGGCCGTATCGCCATGGATCAAGATGTTGTACGCATTGATGCTGATGCCGCCAATCGTCCGCGGTTGCAGATTGCCGCCGCTCATGTCAATCGTGTCCACCGGCTCGCCGGGATTTGAGTTTGCATAAATATTGATTTTTCCGGTCGTCCCCACATGCGGGGTCTGGCTGAATGTGATGCTCAAAGGCGTGTCCACGCAGACATTTTCCGAGGCATTCGCCGGGAAGGTCGGCGTGCCTGTCATGCTGGAATAAATCGCCAGATACGCCGAGGCCGACACCGTGCCGGCCGGGTTGCTCACGACGACTGAATACGTTCCGATATTGGTCAGGACAACGCTCGCAATGGAATAATTCGTTTGGGTCGCACCGGGGATGGGAACGTTGTTCTTATACCATTGAAACGCGGGCGTGGGCACGCCCGACGCCGTCACGGAAAAATTCGCCGCATCGCCCACGTTCAGCAACAGATTTGTTGGCGCGCTTGAAATCGTCGGGGTTTCAATGACATTAACCGTAAAACTAGTCGAGATGGAACCTGCGCTGTTGCTGGAAACCACCGTATAGGTCCCGGCGTTGGTCAATTGCAGATTGGCCAGCGATAAGACCGTACTGATTCCCGACTGAAGCAAATTGCTGTCATTGTCGTACCAATACACGGTCGGCGTCGGCGCGGCGTAGGTATTTACAAAGATATTTGTGCCGTTTCCGACAATGACCGTGGCATTTGAAGGCGAGACGAAATTGATGACCGGCACGGTGGGAGTGGCTGAAACGAACAGCGTTGCGGCGGAACTGGTCGCGGAACCGTACGCGTTGCTGATGACGACGAAAAAGCTGGAATTGTCAGCCGGCTGGGCATTGCCAACGGTCAATGTCGCCGTATCCGATCCCGATAGGGTCGAACCATTGACGGTCGTCCCGTCGGTCAGGGCATTGGTTGTCGAACCGAGGATTTGAAACCACTGATACGACAACGGCGTGGCGGCATTTGGGTTCGACGCGACAGTAAACGAATAATTTCCACCGGGGCTTCCGCCGGTGTTGAACGGTTGCGTCGTAATGACTGGATTGGCGGGGACGAGAGTGATCCCGCTCAAAGTCACGGTGACGTTTGTCGTCCCGGTATTATAAAACATGAAACAAAACTCGTTGAAACTGGTCACCGGCAGCGTGGACAGCGCCACCGCGGAAGAATAGGCGAGCTCATTGAGTGATCCTGCTCCGTTGGTGATCGCGGCGCCTGCCGTTGAAAACGAACTGGCGGAAGTCCCAATGCTGATGGACGTGGCGCTGCTGTTCATGTTCAGCTGAAACTGCATCCCGCACGTGACGTTGTTGGTCGCATAACCGACAGCGTTCTTGCCGGAACCGAGCTTGTGGCTGCTGTCGTACTGAAAGAACGAAGTGACCGTATTTGGCCGGTAAAACAATTCGAACCCGGGATTGCCCGAGTTGAAATCAGTCCAAAATCCCTGGTCATCCAACGCGGTGGCCGGCGTGCCCGGGTCGTTAAGCAGGCCCATGCCCAGGATTCGGTTCGAGACGGGGAACAATCCTCCATTGGCGCTCATGGAAAAATTGATTTTTTGCGCGGCGCCGGCATTGGTCAGTTGCAACGGCACAAAGCTTTCGGTGGCAAAAATGGATTCTCCCGGAGGGACCGAAAACGTCACGCTGCCGCCATAGGTGGCGCCCCCCCCAAGGCCGGCGTTATTGGTCACCAACGCTCCGTTATTATTGTAGGCCACCCATTTCAATTGGGCCATGGCCCCGGCACAAAAGGCAAAAAAAATGGCCGCGGATATTGCGGCGCGGGCAAGAAATGAATTTTTCATCGGGAAATTTGTGGGATCAATCGCGGAGACAAGAGGCCACGGCGCGGGATGCATGAATAGGGTCAAGGATGAAAGAGGCAAAAAACACCGGGTTGCCTTTGGATGGCTGTCGCATAGGAATTTCGGGCAGTGTATCATACTGTCCGTCGTCGTTTCACCGTTCGTTTCTGCATAGAATATTGAAATTTGGGAACCCGGGCGCAAATGCTTAATGTCGTCATATGGCGGAAACCAGATATTCCGATTCGCGTTACCGGACAATTGCGGTCAGATCACGTTCTTTGAAGCGCACCATGTCCAATCCGCGAACCTGGATCCGCCGGCCATTCGTATCGGGGAGCGAACCCACATCCGCGGTGGGTAGGACCAGAATAAACGGAGGCTGATTGGTGAGGAAATCTTTTGCGGAGTGTTCATCGCCCAGGACGACCGTATTGGTCACAACACTGCGAAATTTCCAGACCAGGCTCGGCTCGACATAACCGAAACAGCCTACTTTCGTGCCGGGCGTCACGTAGGCTCTCGTAGCGCGCCACAAGTTGGACGTGAGCCAAGACCCGCGCGCGCAACTGAATACCCCGAGCATCACCACCAGGACGAGGATGATCATTGCGGCAAACCGTTTGACAAACCAGGCCGCCAACCGCGCCTCGCCGGAAATTTGTCGCGCGAGCCACAGCGCAATCATCGGGAACGCTGGCGCGGTGTAATGCGGCAATTTGGTTTTTACCAGTGAGAACACGACGAAAACAAGCGCCGCGACGATAAGCGAGTACCAATCGAGGTCGTCCCGCTCACGCTTCCGCCACCAGCGGCGAAGGGACCCCGGCACGCGCGTGGACCATGGAAGAAAGCTGACGAAAAACGTTATAAAATAAAACGGCAGGAGCAGGATGAATCCCAGCAGTCCGGACACGCCATGGCTATTGTTGATGGCCACCGCGCGCTGGTAAACTTGTTCGTTCATGCCAACGGCCCAAAACATTCCGTGCGTCCGCTCCAATGCCGGGATACCCCATGATGCGACAATCGCCACCGTCAGGGCGAGGCCGCCGATGGTTTCGATGAGGGATAACCGGAAGGATTCTTTTCGCATCGCGCGCCCCAACATCACCGCCCCCAACGGCAGCCATGCCTCCGGGCCTTTGGCAAGAAATCCCAGTGCAAGCGCGACATAAAATATAAGCCACCATTTCAAGCGCGAAGGCTGGTGAGGCCGGGTCAGTTCCCAGCCGCTCCACGTGGCCAGGGTGAAGAAAAAAATCAAGGCCATATCGGCCGTGGCGATGCGGCCGATAATTGTGATGTGCAAAGCCGTGAGAAACATCGCCCCGGCAAGAAAGCCGGTTTTGGCGTCCGCCGCTTTTAGTCCCCAGCGCGCCAGCAGCAGTGCTGTGGCGATTGTAAACAGGGCTGAAGGCAGGCGCGCTGAAAAGTCGTTGACGCCCAGCGCGCGAAAGCTGGCAATCTGGCACCAATAGATGAGCGCCGGCTTGTAA
>JBOHXA010000220.1:0-1137 GCA_050737335.1 Limisphaerales bacterium
CTGTTGAGAGAAAGTTCCGTCGCAGCCAGGCCCACGAATACGAGCTAAACTGTTACTCATCTCTGACCCCTTTATGACAAGATTTGCATTTGCAATTTTCAGCCATTTTCAAAAGCCAACAATTTACTTTATGAGGCATCGACTCAAAAAGGCTCGACCGTGGTGACTGGAAAAAAGCAGTCGCATTTTCGCCAGCCTGAGCTGCTGGTCACATTATCGTATGGATATTCGCTGATGATTTGGGCAGAATTGGGAATCGAACGACATTTTGAAATGACCGGCCCGACCGAGAAAGTTTTATCGGATGAACAGCGTTTTTGCATTCTCTGCCCCGTTAACCGGACGGCAAAACGCCACGGGCCGTATGCCTTTGTGAAAAATGTTCAATGAGCAACCGAAAATCACCGGCGAGATCTTCCGCAGACAGCCGCGGTTTTGTCGCCCCGGCCCGGATCCGAATTCTTTGGCCGCATGCGCCCCTGGCCGCGGTGCTCGCGCTCATTGGCCTTCTCAATATCCTCGATGGCCTGCGATTGCCGATGCCGGCTTTCAACCGGGTAGAAGCGATTGGCGGGCTGGCCGCGTCTTTGTCCGCCCTGGGCGGCAGCGCCCAGATTATTTTAGGCTCGATGCTGGTTCTTTCGAGTATGGGCCTGCTTTGGCGATTGGTCGCCGCCTGGACCCTCTCGGTCTCATTGATGTTCGTGACGGTGGCCGTAAACGTGGCGCAAAAGAATTGGAGCGCCAGCCTGGTTCTCCCCGCCATTTTGCTGATCTTCATGTTTTGGGCGAAACGCTATTTCACGCGCCGCACGATTTTAGCCAGCCTTTTATTTTCGATCAGTGGAATTTTGGCCGTCCTGGCTTATGGCACCATCGGGGCCTATCTGCTGCGGACGGGATTCAGGCCCCCCATCCAGAACGGCGACTGGTTCACCGCGCTGTATTACACCATTGTCACCCTTTCGACCGTCGGTTACGGGGATATCGTTCCCTTCTCACCGGAAGCCCGTTGGTTCGCCCTTTCATTACTGGTCATCGGCCTGGGAGTTTTTACCACCGCCATCGCGTCGGCGCTTGGCCCGAAAATTTCAGGAGAAATAACCCGCCTGCTCAACCCCAAGGACACCACCGTGG
>JBOHXA010000221.1:0-3203 GCA_050737335.1 Limisphaerales bacterium
GGCGAGGCCATTTCGCGGACGGACTATGAGCCAGAGGGCTGGCTGACCGCAACCGTTCCCGGGACGGTGCTGACGAGCCTTGTCAATGACGGCGTGTATCCAGAGCCATTGTATGGCAAAAACAACCTGAAAATTCCCGACAGCCTGAGCCGGTCGTCTTATTGGTATCGAACGTCGTTTATCGTACCGCGGTCATTTAACGGCAAACATGCATGGCTGAATTTTGAGGGCATCAATTACATCGCCAAGGTGTGGGTGAACGGCGATTTTATCGGCACTGTCCGGGGCGTATTTGCACGCGGAATTTTTGACATTACGACAAATGTTGTTCCCGGGAGCAGGGCGGCGCTGGCGGTCGAGATTTTGCCTGAGCCGAATCCCGGGCAAAGCCACCAGAAGACGATCGCGTCCGGCACGGGACGAAACGGCGGTGTCACGGCACGGGACGGCCCGACCTTTTTGTGCAGCATCGGGTGGGACTGGATTCCGACGATTCGAGACCGCGACATCGGCATCTGGCAGGAGGTGAGCCTGTCGGACAGCGGCCCGGTGATATTGCAGGACCCGTATGTGACTTCGGATATTCCGCTGCCTCGCACGGACACTGCGGACCTCACCGTGCAGGCCACGGTCCGTAATATAAGGGATGCGCGAGAATCCGGCGTGCTGAAGGGTAAGGGTGACGGGGGCATTCGATTCAGCCAGGACGTTTCACTCAATCCGAATGAAACGCGCACGATCATTCTTACAGCGGCCACGGCGCCGTCGTTGCATCTAAAGCATCCCAGGCTTTGGTGGCCGAACGGCTATGGGGCGCCAAACCTGTATCAACTGCGCCTCAGTTTTTCCGTGAACGGCGCGGTATCGGACGCGCGCGACATCCGTTTCGGCATCCGGAAAATAACCTATTTTGTGCCCGGCTCGACCAATCTCACGCTCTCGGTCAACGGGGTTCCGGTGGTGTCCAAAGGCGGCGATTGGGGAATGGATGAAGCCATGAAACGGATTCCGCGGGCGCGGTTGGACGCGATGATTCATATGCACCAGCAGGCCAATTACGACATTATTCGAAACTGGGTGGGCCAGAGCACCAGCGAGGATTTTTATGAATCTTGCGACAAATATGGAATCCTGGTTTGGGACGAATTTTTCCAGCCGAATCCTGCTGACGGTCCGAACCCCGATGACGCGAATCTGTACCTGGCCAACGTGCGGGAAAAGATTTTGCGATTTCGGCAGCATCCGTGCGTTGCGCTGTGGTGCGCCCGCAACGAGGGCAATCCGCCGCCGGCGATTGGCGAGGGCATTCAACAACTCATCAACCAGTTGGATCCCGGGCGGCTTTATCAACCCAGTTCCACCGCCGGCCACGGGGTTCACTCGAGCGGCCCCTATCACTGGCGGGCGCCGCGCGAATATTATTCATTCCCGAAAACTGAAGCGTTCAAGACTGAAATCGGCTCGATGTCCGTGCCGACGCTCGAAGCGATCCACGCGATGATGCCCTCAAACGATTGGAACGTCATCAACGACGATTGGGCTGAGCATGATTTTTGCAAGGGCGCGCAACAGGGCAACCGTTACCCCGGCATTTTGAGCCGCCGTTACGGCGCGATCTCGAGCCTTGCAGATTTTGTCCGCAAATCCCAACTGGCGAACTACGAAGCGTTTCGGGCGATGTATGAAGGGCGGTTTGCAAAATTGTTTAAGCCGGTCACGGGTGTCATCACGTGGATGAGCAACCCGGCCCAGCCCAGTTTCGTCTGGCAACTCTACAGCCATGACCTGGAACCCAATGCCTCGCTCTTCGCGGTGCGCAAGGCGTGCGAGCCGGTCCATATTCAAATGAACCAGAATAACTGGCATGTGATGGTCATTAACAATACGCCCCGGGCGTTGAACGGCCTGAAGGCCAAAACCCTGGTCTTTGACCTTGACGGGACGCTTGCATACAGCCATCTCTGCAAACTGTCCGCCGCGCCGTGCGCGGCCACGGATGCCGGAGAAATTGCGTTTCCGGCGGATGTTTCGGCCGTTCATTTCGTAAAACTGGAACTGCGCGACCGGCATAGTCGCCTTATCTCCGATAATTTTTACTGGCGCGCCACGCCAGGTCATCCGGATGATTTCCAGACATTAAACCAGTTGCCCCAGGTGCCGCTGGATATCCTCGCGCGCAGCCATAACGAGGGGGAACAATGCGTGTTGGATGTTACCGTGCGCAATCCGACCCGGTCTGTCGCGCTTATGGCCCATTTTCAATTGCGCCGGGCTGGTTCGGGCCGGCGTGTCCTGCCGGTCTTTTACAGTGACAATTATATCTCCCTGCCACCGGGCGAAACCAGTTCTTTGACCATCGAAGCTAACGCGTCCGATCTGGGCGGTGAACCGCCATTGCTGGCAGTGGACGGCTGGAACGTCACGGTCAACACCGCGTCGGTTTCGCGCAGTCCAGTGCGCGTGACGCCGAACACTGAGGCGGTGGATATTGGGCCCCCGGCGCCGCCGCTAAAATGGAATTTTTGATTGATCTAATGGTTATGGTTTGATGCGCGGATTTATTGTGGTTTTTGAGGATTTTTGTCATGCCGTCGCGCAACGAGAGCCTCAGACAAAATGGGCTGGTGGCAGCGCCACTTGCGACCTAACCGGCGGACGTTGCGCCTACCCTGCGCGGCGAAGTTTAGTAAAAATCGTTATGCCATGGTTTGCGGCCTAAAGTTCGCTAAATGAAACGTTAAACTTCAAGTTTAGGGCGTGGAAATGACGCGCTTTTGCTGGGAAAGCCGCGGAGTCGAGCTAAATTTGCGGGCCGGGATTTTTGGGAAAGAAAGTAAATTTATTGGAGGTGAAATTCAGGGGTAATTTAACTTCGGGGCGGGCAGCCTGAATCTCGCCTGATTTCAGAATTCTATGATTTTTCCATTGCCGCGACAATGGATTGATAAACATTTTCATTACAAGTAAAATAAATGTATGAAGAAGCTAATGCGCCTAAATCTCCCGATGTTTCAGGACGAGCTACGAATGTTTCTCAAGAAATACGGCCTGGAATATAACGAAACCTGTGTTTGGGGGTTCTCCGACGTTTGTAATGGGCATTAACCATAATAAGGAATCTCTAACTTGCCGGCTACCAGGTAGAGCATGGCTATCTGATATTCCGTGGAGCGATACCCTCGCGCCTTGCGTTTTGTCGCGGA
>JBOHXA010000222.1:0-1962 GCA_050737335.1 Limisphaerales bacterium
ATGTGGTGGGCGAACGACCGGCGGACTTTACGCTTTACGAGGATGACGGCGTGACCACCGGTTACCTTCATGGCAAACAGAACAGGGTTGTGCTCCACGCGGGAGACAAACCATCGGTTACACGGACCGGAAATTATCAGGGACCGGAACGGTATCGAATTACGGCGTGGAAAGAGTTTTAAGGGGACATATAGGACGCACAGGAATATGGCGGTCCTTGAAACGTTAAAATGTTAAAAAGTTAAACGTTGAAGCGGGCGCGTTGCGGAGTACGTCAAGTATAGGTCAACGAGGTTCGGCGATGATAGGCGCTCAGGCGCGATGGATCAGAGTGCGCGCGTCCGCTGCCGGGGATTCAGTTTTCGAGGATGCGATAATAGCGGCGCGGATTGTCGGCGGGAATGGAAAAGGGCGCGGCGGCGTTGGGCACAGCGCTGTATGGTCCCGCGATGTTTATGGCGGATTGCAGAGTCCCATAAATCCAGTCGAGTTGGATCTGGTTCACGGCTGTCTTTGTGAAGGTCAACGTTTCCTGCAATGGCGCGAGGGGAGCAGTTGGGTTTTGGGCGATCTGCACCCATTGCAGCGCTGAAACGGAGGCCGAACAATCCCAGCTATAGAGGCCGCTGGAAGCTGTGTTTGATGTCCAATTGTCCCATGCCAACCCTGAGGCATTGGTGACCGCCCACGCGGCTGAGGCCTGGTTTTTGAAAAAGCCCAGCCAGTTGGTGTGTTTTGAGAGGAACTCGTACGTGCCGACCCAGCGCATAAAAATGCCATTGAATCCATCGTTATTGCCTCCACCCACGCCGTAGTTGGGCAGAATGTCGCGCGGGCAGTCATGGTTCGTGTAATAGTCGGCCACAGTATCGGGTATTCCCGCGCCTAAAAGGCCCGCGGCGCCAACATACGTGCCGGCATTGTAGCTTAAGTCGCTTCCCACAGGACCATTGGTGGCGTAGTGGTCATAAAGAAAACCGTCAGATTGGACCAGGTTTGCCGTTTCCCAATTGATCATGTTTTTGGCCCGGGTCAGAAAACCCGCGTTCGGATAAATCAGATTGAGATAAAACGCCGCCAGGGCCGCCGGGCCGTTAACACAGGAATTTTTAGTGATGTCCGCCGAGTCGCGGCTGCCGAGGTGATTGGTGGTCCACCACATCCCGCCCCGAAGGTGTCGTCGTATTGGGGCAGAATTCGCCCGGGCGGGTGCCCGCCGTCGTAAACCCAGCAGAAATTATTCGAGGCAATTGCGGCCCAGCTGCGCATCGAGGAATTAATCGCTGCGGTCGCGTTGTACAACGCCAGATAAGCGCGCGCATGGGCAAGAACGCACCACATAATGTCGTCATTATAGATGTCGCTGGTCCAGTCGGAGCCATAGGCTTTGTCAAAGCCATTGAGAAGGCCGGTCATGGCATTCGAATCGGCGGTGTCAGGCGCGGCGATATAACGGTCAATCGTCATTTCAATCATCTCGGCGTTTTCCCATTGGTCATCTTTGGAGAAAGAACCCCGTTGCTGCCAGATGTATTCGCCGCCACCGCTGCTGCTGACGAAAAACGCGTTGTAAAAGTGGGTAAAGATGTTCGCGGCATCATTTGTCGAAAGTTGGGCCATGGCCCGAGAGCTTGCGCCGAGCATGATGAACGCGGCTGTTGCGGCGATCCTGATTTGGGCCATGCTGACGGTCATTTCGTAAATATACACTGAGGTTATGGAAAGGTCGGGATAAAAACGACCCCCCGGGTTCATACGGACCGCGCCATTCCCGCTCCCGATTTTTGGTTCATGGAGGGGATGCGCTCTTCAGCCTTGCGGATGAGGACTTTTCTGGTTCTCCGACGTTTGTAATGGGCATTAACCATAATAAGGAATCTCTAACTTGCCGGCTACCAGGTAGAGCATGGCTATCTGATATTCCGTGGAGCGATACCCTCGCGCCTTGCGTTTTGTCGCGGA
>JBOHXA010000223.1:0-5944 GCA_050737335.1 Limisphaerales bacterium
AGCCTAGGGCAACAATTGCCATCGCGGATTGCCGATTGCGGGTTGCCCTTTTCATTGTCTCTCGAAGCGGTTCAACCCGTTTGCCATGCCTTCGCCCGCATCATGGGTCAAATTCATTTCAACCCCAGCACGTCCTGCATGTCATAAATTCCCGGCTTTTGCTTCACCACCCAAACCGCCGCGCGCAACGCCCCGTCGGCAAACGTTTCGCGGCTCGACGCCTTATGCGTCAGTTCCAACCGCTCCCCCTCATTGGCAAAAATGACTGTATGATCGCCAACAACGTCTCCGCCACGGATTGAATGAATTCCAATTTCGGAGGACGGGCGCTCGCCGACAATGCCCGCGCGCCCGTGCCGCGCGACTTTCTCCAATTGCAATTTTCGAACGCCGGCCAGGATTTCCGCAAGCGTTTTGGCCGTTCCGCTGGGCGCGTCCTTTTTCATGCGATGGTGCATTTCCACGATTTCCAAATCATAATCCGGCCCCAGGATTTCGGCGGCTTTGCGCGCAAGCCAGTACAAGGCGTTGACTCCCGTGGAAAAATTCGACGCGCATACCACGGGAATGGCGGTTTGGCACGCGACAATCGCGTGTCTTTCCGCGTCTGAATGGCCCGTGGTTCCGATCACAACCGCCTTTTTATTCCCGGCGCAAATACCGGCTATCGCCGGCGTCGCCGCATGGGAACTAAAGTCAATGACCACGTCCGCCTTCGAAATAACGCCCCTCAAATCGTCTTTGCTGCCCAGTTCGCCCACAATTTCCATATCGCCGAAATCCCTGGCGCGGGCGACGAGCGTTCGGCCCATCCGGCCCCGGGCGCCCGTGATGATAATCCTGACCATTGTCCTATTTCAAAATACCGCAATGTTTCATGGTTGCCCGCAGAGCGTTTCGATTGTCTGGATTCATGGGAACCAATGGCAAACGATATTCCTCCGATATAAATTTCATCATCGCCAATGCGGCCTTGACAGGGATTGGATTCGTTTCGATGAAGAGATCTTTGAGCAACGGATAGAATTCTTCGTGAATGCGCAGCGCCGCGGAGGGCTTGCCCGACCGGAACAGTTTAACCATTTGCGAAATTTCACGTGGAATGATATTCGACGCCACACTGATCACCCCGTGCGCGCCAACGGACATAAATGGCAAAGCAAGCGAATCGTCTCCGCTCAAAATGGCAAAATCCGGGCCAAGCGCCGCCCGCAACTGCGAGACACGGTCACAGTTCCCGCCCGATTCCTTTATCCCAACGATATTTTTGCAGCTTGCCGCCAGCCGTTTAACGGTATCAACCGCGATTTCCACGCCGCATCGCCCGGGAATGTTATACAGCACGATCGGCAGGCTGGTCACGCCCGCGATGGTATTGAAATGCTGATAAAGGCCTTCTTGCGTCGGCCGGTTGTAATAGGGCGTCACCTGCAGGGACCCGTCCGCGCCGGCTTCCTCGGCCGCGCGCGTCAAATAGGCCGCCTCAGATGTGGAATTCGCGCCTGTACCGGCGATAATTTTGATCTTGCCACGCGCGTACTTGACCGCCCGCGCAATCACATCAATGTTTTCCTGATAACCCAGCGTGGACGACTCGCCAGTCGTCCCCGCGGGCGCGACGCCGTCCACTCCCCCCTTGATCTGAAAATCAATCAGGTTTTCCAGCGCGGCCTCGTCTATCTTGCCGCTTCGAAACGGCGTTACAATCGCGGTATAAGTGCCAGTAAACATCACAGGTCGCACGATAATCCGCCAAAAGGCCTTGTCTTGGAAGAAAAAAGAGCAAACCACTTCAACGGGGACGTTCGCTTACCCGGCCCCTGTCTGACCCACCCGGCATTTTAACCTTTCAGCGTTCCCCCAGCCTTTTAAGCTCCGCCGGATTCATGCGATGAAACACCCATTCCTTCATCGCCCGCGCGCCGATGCTTTGGTAGAAATCCAGCGCCCGGTCATTCCAATTGAGCGCGATCCATTCATATCGCCCGCATCCGTTCTCGACGCCCACTTTGGCAACCGCTTCGATTAATTCCCTGCCAAGGCCGCGTTTGCGGAATTTCGGCTTTACGTATATGTCTTCGAGCCAGATTCCCGCGCGGGCAAGAAAACTCGAAAACGTGAAAAAATAGATGGCGTACCCCGCCGCCTCGCCGTCACAGCGCGCAAAGAGCGCGCCCGCGACCGGTTGTTGCCCAAAAAAGGCGCGGTGCAACAATTCGCTCGTCGCCGAAACTTCACGCTCAAGGCGCTCGAACCGCGCCAGGTCTCTAATCATTTGCAGCATGTCTTCCACGTCTTCAGGCCTGACAGGTTTTATTGTGATTTCCATGAAGCCGATAGGTTAAAAAGATAGGAGACCAGTGACAAGCGGTGAGTGAGCAGCGGCGGGGCGGTCCTCCCGCTCTGCCGTCAGGTGAGCGCCAGGCGCGATCCATTCTATTTTCAATTTCAAATTCCGGCAAAAGTGGTTAAACTCATATTTATTGTGAATCGCAAGCCTTCATTGTTGGTGATTTTTTTGTCGGTCTTCATTGACCTGATCGGTTTTGGCATCGTTTTGCCGCTCCTGCCCGGATATGCCGAGGCCAATTTCAAGCCAGGCTTTGCGGCAAAGGGTCTCATGATCGGAGGCATCATCGCGTCCTTCTCGTTTATGCAATTCCTCTTTGCGCCGGCCTGGGGCCGGCTTTCCGACCGAATAGGGCGCAGACCGGTAATGCTCATCAGCAACCTTGGCGCGGCCGGTTCCTACGCTCTTTTCGGTTTCGCATCGGGCCTGGGCGGAACTGTCGGATTGGTCTGGCTATTGATTTCGCGTAGTTTTGCCGGCGTCTGCGGCGCAAATTTGTCCGTCGCATCGGCCTATATCGCAGACATCTCGCCGCCGGAAAAGCGTTCGGCGCGAATGGCCCTTATTGGCATCGCATTCGGGCTTGGATTCATTTTCGGCCCGGCCATTGGCGCTTTCTCGATAGATATTCTGCACAGCAAACAGGCGCCAGGATGGGTTGCCTCGGCCTTTTGCATGGGAAACTTTGTCCTGGGTTGCCTGATTCTGGGCGAAAGCCGCAAACCCGGCGCCGGCGTGGTCGTTGCCCGCCCGAAATTTGCCCAATGGGGCCACACGCTCGCCCAACCGCGCATGGGCCTATTGATCGCGGTTTTCTTTCTGGCGACCTTTTGCTTTACGTGCTTTGAATCCACCTTTCCGTTGCTGGCCAAGGATCGGTTCCTCGCAAATGCGACGAACGCCGCGGATCGCATCGGTTATTTCTTCACGTACGCCGGTGTCATCGCCGCCGTCGTGCAAGGCTTCATTGGCAAGTTGGTCAAGAGGTTCGGCGAGCCGGGCCTGATTTTTGTGAGTCTGATTGTTTTTGCAGCTGGACTGGCCGGCTTGCCATTTGTAACCCGCCTTCCGGGAATTTTGTTTGTGCTGGCATTGCTTGCGATTGGCTCGGGGCTGAACCGTCCGCCCGTGTTCGGGTTAATCTCCTTGAATTCCTCGCCCGACGAACAAGGTGCCAACCTCGGCGTGGCGCAGAGCTTTGGCGCCCTGGCGCGAATTATCGGCCCGATCTTTGCCAGTGGCCTCTTTTTTGTACATCCCGCCCTGCCCTATCTGATTTGCGGCGGCATTGCTCTCTTGACCGCATTTGCCGCCTGGAATTTCCTCCTCGGCAAGCGCGCGCCCACTGACAAAGGCGGGAAGTTTGAGACCGGCCTCGAAGGCGAACAACTCGATTAGCGCAAAAACATCTCCGCCGCCGCATCCGCAAACCGCAATCCCGTCGCCGTAAGTTGAAAGCGCGTCGCATCGCGCACAGCCCAATCCTTCTCCACCAACTCTTCCATTTCAGATTTCCATCCTTCACGCAAATCAAAACTGGTTGTCCGGCGAAATTCCTCAAATGGCCAGCCGGCATTCATCCGCAACCCGAATGCCGCCGTCTCCCCCGCCCGCCCCAATGGCGATAATTCCTCCACCGACTCGATCGCCCGCTTCCCGCGTTCCAATTGTTCACAGTAAAGCTGCGTATTGGCCCAATTTTTTGCGCGCGCGCCGCGCACATAGCCGGTACCGCCCGGCCCAAGCCCGTAAAACGACCCGCCACGCCAGTAATTGACGTTGTGACGGCAAGCGAACTTCGGAATTTGATCTTCTGACGGCCCCTGCCCTGCCCTGCCAAAGTTCGCAATTTCGTATTGCTGAAAACCGGCGTCCGTCACGCGCGCCACCAACTCCTCATACATCTCGCAGGCCAGGGCTTCATCAACGCAAATTTCACCGGCCTGAAGCTGGTGAAATAAGGGTGTATCGTCCTCGTAAATGACTTCATACGTGGACAAATGCTCGCTTTGCAAGGCCAGCGTCTCGCGCAATGTTTCACGCCAGACCTCCATCGTTTGGCCCGGAATGGCGAACATCAAATCCACATTGATATTTTCAAAACCCGCCGTCCGCAAAATGTCGAAGGATTTAAAAACCTGTTCCCGGGAATGCACGCGCCCCAGGCGCTCCAACAGGTCCTTATCCAAAGATTGCACGCCCATTGAAACCCGGTTCACGCCGAATTCACGAAGCAACCTGGCCTTGTCCAGCGAAACCGTGGCCGGGTTGCACTCGACCGTCCACTCGGCCGCCCCCAACAGGTTTAATCTTTCCATCGCCCGCAGAATGGTCTGCCATTGGCGCAGGTTTAATAGGGACGGCGTTCCGCCGCCAAAGAAGATGGTGCGCGGCTTGAGATCATCCGCGACCAGTTCCATTTCACGGACCAGCGCGGCCACGTAGCGGTCCATCAATTCACTGGAGGCTGACTCGGAGTAAAATGCGCAATACGAACATTTCCTCGCGCAAAATGGCACGTGCGCGTAAAGGCTTTCAATTTTTGATGGTTCTGGCACGCAAATAGGATAAATGGTTGCTCAAGCCGCCGAATGCGTTCGGCATCCACGGGTCGGGGCGCTCACATCGCCCAAACACGATGTCATTCCTGCTCCAGCAAAAACGTCGTCGCGGACTTCTGGCCCAGCGCCGATTGGATGTTCAAAAGGTCCGAATACTCCTTTGGCTTGATGATGCCAGGCTTCAGTCCGAATTGTTCGCTCACGACGCATGTTCGTCCGTCGTTGCTTTCGGTCACACGGGCTTCCGAACCGCCTGGCGCAACCAATCTTTCATTCTTTGGAGCAATGCCTGTGTCGTCGTATCCGGGCGGCATCTGAATCTCGGCACGAAAGTCATTCTCGTCCGCGTCCGGGATGTACAACGGCAAAGCCCGATGATCCGCAAGCGTGTCAAAGAGTGAGGCTGTAAATGGCAGGCGAAAATAATAGTATTTTCCGTCGGCAACGGCGAAGTTGTCCAATTGCACCGTGAATTTTTCCAGGCCCGGGTACGTATCGAATTTTGTAGTCAAGCCGCTGAGAGGCCGCGCTCCCTGCGCCACGCGTGAAACCGCTTCCTGGAAATAGTGGTCGCGTTCTTCCGGCGGAAGCTCGGAGAAAAATTCGTTGTTATCATTATAGGTCTGGCCATAAAACCAGCGCGAAATCTGGATCTTCGCCGTGCCATCTTTGCCCAGCGAAACGGCATAATCCGTTTCGATTCTATTGGCGTCACCATGCGGCACGCGAACTGTGAACAATTTCTGATCCGAAAGGGCTAACGCCAGTTTCCCATTGCTCGAAGTCGTCCCGAGATGCGCATATTGGTCGGTGTCATTGAAGTAATAGTTCCGGCCCTCCACGTTCACCCTCACGAGCGGCAATTGGAAGTCATTAGGCAACGGAAACGAACGCGCCACTTTGGCCAGGGCGCCGACGGGCGGCAAATCAGAGGCCATGATAAATTCAGGGTGCAAGCCCGACGCCTTGAGCATCGCATAATATAGGATGGCGCAGTCGGCGGCGTGCCCGTATCCGTCGTGGAGAGTGGTAT
>JBOHXA010000224.1:0-1840 GCA_050737335.1 Limisphaerales bacterium
GTAAAGGACGCGGAGGGCGCCAAAAAAATCTCTGGACAGCGTCAGGGCCAATCATTAAACGTATAATTTCAGCGAAAGGACCATTATGATACCGCAAAACGAAATGCTTGTAAAAATGGTTTCCGTGGACGCGGAAACATTCGAGGCCGTGGGCTACGTCATCAAAGGCAAGCAACTCTATATCAAGTTCCGGACTTCTCAGCCGCTGGTGTTCCACAATGTGCCGGGTTTTCGATACGACGGTCTGTTGGCCGCGCCGCGCAAGGACGCCTATTTCGAGACTTTTATAAAGAACTTTTTTGTTTCAAAGCCGGCTGAATTGTCTCGAATGGCCTGATTGCCCATCCGCGGGCAATCCCGCTCACCCTGGACCCTGCGACGGTTCACGGATTCAAGGCGCGGTCGCCGGGAGCGCGAGAATTATCTCCCGCCTGGGAATTCGACCGGAGTGAGCGACCGTAATAAGCTTGCCACGGCCGCGCTCAAAGGATAATAAGGGCGTCGCAAAAATTAAACTATGAACCCCGACCGCGTCGAATCGTCAAAGCAATGGCCCAAAAAGGTGATCGTCCCGCTGGAAAAAGCATTTTCCGACAGTCGCGGAGCCATCCAACCGCTGGTGGACACAACCATGCGCAGCGCGCTGATGATCACGTCAAAAAAAGGAACGGTTCGGGCCAACCATTATCATAAGAGCGATTGGCACTATTGTTACGTGATCTCCGGTTCCATCGAATATTATCATCGGCCCCGTGGCGGCAAGGGCCGTCCCAGGCGCGTTCTGGTAAAAACCGGCCAGCTTTTTTTTACCCCGCCAATGGTCGAACATGCCATGGTTTTTCCCGAGAACACCACCTTTTTGACGTTGTCCCGCAATAAGCGCACCCAGAAAGCTTACGAGAAGGATTTGGTGCGCGTGGAACTGGTCAAAGCTTGAAACATCCGTTGAATTCGACAACGGCCAAAGAATTGTGTCATCGCCGTGAGAGTTGCCGGCTGTGCGGCGGCCGGCGGTTGCTTTCGGTCCTTAAACTGGCTCCCACGCCGCCGGCCAATGCGTTTGTCTCCCGGGACCAATTAAACAAGCCGCAGCCTTGTTTTCCCCTGGAAGTGTTTTTTTGCGAAGACTGCACGCATGCGCAATTGTTGGACGTGGTGGACCCGTCGGTTCTTTTTGAGAACTACGTTTATGTTTCGGGCACTTCACCCAGCTTTGTTGCTCATTTTGAATCCTACGCCCGCGCGATTCTTGACCAGTTTAAACCTTCGCCCGGAAGCCTCGCGCTGGATATCGGGTCCAACGATGGCACGCTGCTGCGCTTTTTTCAACGCGCGGGAATGAAGGTTTTGGGCATTGATCCCGCGCGCCAGATTGCGCAGGAAGCCAGCCGCAACGGCGTGCCGACACTGGCCGCTTTTTTTGATCCAAAATTGGCGAAGCAAATTCGAGAGGACCACGGCCCGGCGACTGTCATCACCGCCAACAATGTTTTTGCGCACATTGACGATCTCGAAGGCGTCGTCCAGGGGGTGCGAACGCTCCTGGCCCCAAACGGAATCTTTGTATTTGAAGTCTCGTATCTCCTGGATGTTTTTGAGAAGACCCTATTCGACACCATTTATCATGAGCACCTGGACTATCATTCGGTGCGGCCATTGGCGCCGTTTTTTAGGCGGCTGGACATGGAGTTGATTGAAGCCCGGCGCGTCTCGAGCCATGGCGGATCGCTGCGCGGCATCGCGCAATTGAAGGGCGGAGGGCGCGCGGTGGGCGAATCGGTAGGCGCCGCCATCGCCGCCGAGGAAAAGTCAGGACTTCATCACGCTGAAACCTTTCATC
>JBOHXA010000225.1:0-4839 GCA_050737335.1 Limisphaerales bacterium
TAGCGGAAACAGGGGTGAGCCTGACCGAAAACGCGGCGGGCGAGGTCAAATCTCTTCTCGCGAAATCGGAAAACGCCGGGAAAAACCTGCGCCTCTATATCGAACAGGGCGGTTGTTCCGGAATGCAATACGGCATGGTCTTTGACGAAAAACGCGACGGCGATCTCATCTCCGAAGCGGAGGGTCTCACCGTTTTAATGGATCCGGTCAGTGTGAACTATCTGCGTGGCGCCGTGGTGGATTATAGCGATTCGCTCACCGCCGGGGGATTCAAGATTTCCAATCCAAACGCGAGGCAAAGTTGCGGTTGCGGAAAATCCTTTCAGACTTGAGCCGGCCCGATCAACCGTCGCTCAGGCCTTCAAACGCCGTTCCGTGTGATGCGGAACGGCTTTATTCTTCCTCAAATCCATCCCCGGCGCACCAGCCACATCTTGATCAACTGCGTCAATCCCACGTAACACACCAGCGTGGCCCCTAAAATAGGCCAGAATTGCCAGGGCAACGGCACGAAACCCAGCGGCGCCGCCAGCGGCGAATACGGCAGGACCGCTCCAACGATCATGATCAATATCGTCGTCATCGTCAGTTGCCAGCTCGCCCGCGATTGGATGAACGGCAACAGGCTCGTGCGAATCACATGGACAATGAGCGTCTGCGTCATCAGCGATTCCACAAACCAGCCGGTGTGAAATAACGCCGCCGCGTACGTTTTGTCCGGGTCGCTTATGCCGGCGAACCGCGCGGCCATGTCCTGTGGCAACAAACCCAGGTTGTCGCATTTGAAAACAAATAGCATGACGCAAAAAGTCGTGTAGTCGAAGACCGAACTGATCGGGCCGATGAAAAGAATGAATTTTGTGATCTCGCCAAAATGCCACGGCCGCGGCCGGCTCGTGTACTGTTCCCCCACGTTGTCCGTCGGGATGGGCACTTGTGAAAAATCATACAACAAATTGTTCACCAGGATTTGCAGCGGCCACATCGGCGAAAATTTCAGCCACGCGCTGGCCCCAACGTAGCTGAACACGTTCCCGAAATTCGAACTGGCCCCCATGCGAATATACTTCAGGATGTTTGCAAAAACTTTGCGGCCTTCGATCACCCCTTCTTCCAGAACCATCAGGTTCTTCTCCAGCAGGATCATGTCCGCGGATTCTTTGGCTATGTCCACGGCGTTGTCCACCGATAAGCCCACGTCCGCCGCCCGCAAGGCCGGCGCGTCATTGATGCCGTCGCCCATGAAGCCCACAACGTGCCTTTTCTTTTGCAGCGCCTGCACCACGCGCTTTTTGTGCGCCGGCGAAAGCCGCGCGTACACGTCCGTGCTGTCAACGGCCTCCGCCAGTTGGTCGTCCGACATCTTCTCCACGTCATTGCCCAGCAGGATTTTCTCGGCGTGGATGCCCACCTCCGAACAAACTTTGCGCGTGACCAGATCGTTGTCCCCGGTCAACACCTTGACAGCCACCCCGTTTTGCCGCAGCGCGGCAATGGCTTTGGAGGCGGTATCTTTGGGCGGATCCAGGAACGCGACGTAGCCGGTCAGGCATAAATCGCATTCATCGGCCTTGGTGAACGTCTTTTGGCTGCCCAGCTTTTTTGTCGCAACGGCCAGCACGCGAAAACCGTCTTCGCTCAACGAATTGACCTGTTCAATCAGGTTCCCGACCAGGATGGGCTCCATGGGGAAAATCTCCGCGGCGCTTTCAAATTGTGCGCACCGCGCAAAAACCGCTTCCGGCGCGCCCTTGGTCAATAGCTGCCGCTGGCCGTCCGGCCCCTGCACCGCCACCGACATCATCCGCCGCGAAAAATCAAAGGGGATCTCGTCCACCTTGCTGTATTTCTCCACGGACAACTCCTTGTGCAACTCGCTGTATTTCAAGACGGCCCGGTCCAGCACGTTTTTCAATCCGGTCTGAAAATGGCTGATGAGATACGCGTCGCGCAGGACTTCTTCGCTTTCATTTTTAAAAACATCGCAATGGATTTCCAGGATGACATGGTCAATCGTGAGGGTCCCGGTCTTGTCCGTGCAGAGCACGTCCATCGCCCCGAAGTTTTGGATCGAATTAAGGCGCTTGACGATCACCTTTTTGCGGGACATGGCGATCGCCCCTTTGGAAAGGCACACCGAAATAATCATCGGCAGCATTTCAGGCGTCAGCCCCACGGCCACGGCCAGCGTCAGCAAAAACGCCGTTTTCCAGTCATGCTTTGTGATGCCGTAGAGACAAAACACCAGCGGCACAATCACCGACATGAGCGTGATCATCAGCCAGACAAACCGCGTGACGCCCCGGTCAAAGGCCGTTTCGACCTGTTGACCGGCGATGCTGCTGGCCATCTTCCCGAAATAGGTTTGCGCGCCCGTGGCGAGAATCACCGCCGTCGCCGAGCCGCTTTCCACGCTGGTCCCCAGGAAACAAAGGTTCGAGTGCTCAATTGGCGAAACGGTCCGCGTGTCGGCAATGTCGTTCTTTTCCACTGGCAACGATTCACCCGTGAGAGTGGCCTGGATGATGAACAAATCCTTTGCCGCCATGAGCCGCACGTCGCCCGGTATCATGTCCCCGGCCGAAAGTTTCACGACGTCCCCGGGCACAAGCTGCTGCAAGGGAATTTCTTTCGCAGGCCCCCCGCGGACCACCGTCGCCGTTACTTTGATCATCGCCTTGAGCTTGGCAGCCGCATTGTCCGCCTTGGTTTCCTGGATCAGCCTCAGCATCACCGCCAGCACAATCATCCCCACCATGATTGCCCCGCCAATGTAATCGCTCGTCCCGCCCGCCGTCGCAAACGTGACTGAAGCGATCACCGCCAGCAATATCACCAAAGGATTGCGCACGGCCACCCACAACCGGTGCAGCCACCCGTGCCTCTTTTCCTGCGCCACTTCGTTCGGCCCGAATACCTCCAGCCGCTCCGCCGCTTCCTCGTCGGTAAGCCCCTCCGGCCCGCTGTTCAGCCGCCCTAAGACCTCCGCAATCCCGGACGCCGCCGCCTCGTTCAACAGGTCGGCCCCGCGGTGCCCGTTCATTTTCTTTTCGCCGGTCATATTGCTTTAGCCGACGTATCGTTCCAATATGGTCAGTAATGACCGCAAATGCTGCCGTCCTTCGGGCTTGTTCCCCGCCCTCTTCACATACGCCCGCAATTGCGATTCAATCACCTCTTCACTGAAGGACTTTAACGCTCGCCGCGCCGACACTACCTGCATCAACACGTCTGAACTGTCCGTGTCCGTCTCGACCATCTTTTCGATGCCTTCAATCTGCCCTTTAATCCGGCGCAGCCGGACCACCAGCGCCCTCTTTTCGAGTCCGGGCCGGACACGCTTGATGTTCATTGCCACAACATTCCTGAAAGGTTCCACGCAACGCGCCATCCGGACATCGGGCTTGTCGCTTATAGGGGACAGGGGTATGTCCTCGCGGCGTCAACGTCAAACAATTTTTACAGTAACTGAAACCTTGGGCCTCCGGGCCGCCGGCATTTTTTGATTCCATGTGCCCCGCCATTGGGGCAGCATCAATGCAATTCGGAAACATGTATTTCGGAAAAAAAGTGATCGTCGTCATGCCCGCCTACAACGCGGCCAAAACCGTGACGCAAACCGTGGACGAGGTCCATCAGCAGGGGATCGTGGATAAAATGATTCTCGTGGATGACAAAAGCCGGGACGACACCGTGGCCGTGGCTTCGCAGCTTCTGGGCGTCCGCGTTCACGTACACGAGCAAAATCGCGGCTACGGCGGCAACCAGAAGACCTGCTATCGCCTCGCCCTCGAGGCCGGCGCGGACATTGTCGTCATGCTGCACCCTGACTATCAGTACACCCCCAAACTGATTCCGGCCATGGCTTCAATCATCGCCAATGAACTGCATCCGTGCGTATTGGGCAGCCGCATCCTGGGTGGTTATTCATTGCGCGGCGGCATGCCCTATTGGAAATACGTCTCGAACCGTTTTTTGACCTTTGCCGAAAATATCCTCCTGGGCGCCAAACTGTCCGAATACCATACGGGCTACCGCGCCTTTTCACGCCAACTCCTGGAAACCATTGATTTCTCCCGCAATTCCGACGATTTCGTTTTCGACAATCAAATGCTTGCGCAAGTCCTTTGGCATGGCTTTACGATTGGCGAAGTCAGTTGTCCCACGAAATACTTTCCCGAGGCCTCCTCGATCAATTTCCGTCGCAGCGTCAAATATGGCTTCGGCTGTCTGTCGGTCGGGTTGCAATATCGGCTCGCGAAGATGGGCTTGATGCGCTCGAATTTCCTTCCTGTGCCCAACGCGCAAAAACCGCGCGGCGATGTCCCCCCGTGAGATGGGAATTGTATGGTGGCATGGTTTGAGCCAATTCATTTACGCGTATGCGCTGCGCAGCCGGCGCGACGGTTGGTTTTATGTCGGTTTCACAACGGACTTGAAGCAACGCTTTGCCGGGCACAATGCAGGCCGGGTCGAATCCACATGCGGACGCGTGCCGCTGGAGCTAGGTGTATTACGAAGCGTGTCGAAACCAGCAAGTCGCCACCAAACAAGAGAAGTATCTAAAAAGTGCGTGGGGAAAACGTTATATCAAAGGACGTCTCCAGTATTATCCCGTGGGGTGAAGAAAAGGAACTGAGGTTTCATCGAACTTGCGACGTGCTTGGACAGATGTTTGTTTCATCATTGTCATCCGGTCTTTAGTTCCACATCATCAACTGGTTATGACTATTGCTAGAATCGTTTTGCGATGCTGTTTTCGCAACAAGTTCAGCCAGAGGGATTTGCTCAAAAACATTCACGCTCAAAATCTGTAAAATTTGGGACAAGCCAAGCTCC
>JBOHXA010000226.1:0-8376 GCA_050737335.1 Limisphaerales bacterium
CGGTGACGCCGTTTGCAGCCCGCTTGCCAGGAACGCCCGCCGTAGCAGCGAGCGTGAGCTCGCTCTAACTCGCTCGACAATCGCGCCAGCGCGCTCTGACTAATTCCCCGGCGACAGCGCTTAACTCCGCCGCGCGGTTCAGAATTTCCTTTTTCTCCCTTCTTCTCTAAATTTCATCCACAATGTTACGGAATATAAGGGCGTTGACCCTGGCGATCACCTGCTGCTTTTTTCTGACGTCGTGTGCCAAACCGCGGCCCCGGCGCTCTCCCGCCGTGGCCACGCGGACATTTTCAAATTTGCTCGTCTATGCCAACCCATTCTGCGGCACCACTCATGACGGTGGTTTATATCCCGGCGCAACCGCGCCGTTTGGAATGATTCAATGGAGTCCGGATTCGGGAAGACGCCCCACGCTGGCCGGCTATAACTATCGCGATACATCCATAGACGGATTCAGCGTTGATCATTTGAGCGGCGGAGGCTCCTGGTACGGCGGCAATTTCGCGTTTATGCCAATCTCGGCGGACGGTCTGGCGCGCGCGCCCGCGGATCGTTACGCTTTCAATACTCCTTTTTCACACGAACGCGAAGCTGCCAGCCCGGGGTATTACAGCGTCACGCTCGATAATGGCGTTCGCGTGGAATTGACCGCAACCGTCCATGACGGCTTTGGCCGTTTCACATTTCCCTCCAATTCGCCCGAAACCATGGTCATCAACGCGGGTAGTAATATCAATGGCGCCAGGAATTCCTCTGTGCAAATTGACCCCGCCTCACGCTCGATCAGTGGTTCAGCCACGGGCGGACGTTTCCTTGGCCATCCCAATTACTATACGCTTTATCTCTACGCGGTATTCAATCGCCCGTTCATCCGTTACGGGACATGGAGCGGAAAAAAATTATTAAAAGGACAAACCAAAGCCGATGGAAGGACGTCTGGCGCTTACGTCGTTTTTGACCCCTCAAGGAGTCCAACGGTCCTCGCCAGGGTCGGAATCTCGTATGTGAGCATCGCCAATGCGCGGGCGAATCTCGAAAATGAAAATCCCGTTGCTGCTTTTTCACCGAACGCTTTTGAGCGGGCTGTCCATGCCGCCGGCAAAAATTGGAATTCCTGGCTGAATCGAATTCAAATCACCGGAGGCGCAGCCGCGGGCAAAAAAACATTTTATTCAATATTCTATCACTTGCTTCTGGCGCCGACAATTTGTTCGGATGCCAATGGCCAGTACCGTGGTTACGATGGCCGGGTCCATGCGCTGCCACAGGGCCATTGCCAATATGCCTATTTTTCCGGTTGGGACATCTATCGCAGCGATTGCCAGTTTCTGGCGATGATCGCGCCGGACGAAGCAAGTGATATGGCGCAGTCTCTTTTGCGGGATTATCAGCAGGGAGGCACATTTCCACGATGGGGCCTGGTCGTGCAGGACAGCGGCGTCATGGATGGCGACCCCGCCGCGCCAATTATCGCCGGATTCCATGCTTTCGGCGCGACCAATTTTGATGTCCACGCGGCTCTGGCCGGCCTGGTGAACGCGGCGACCAACCCGGCGGTCATGGCGCCCCGAACGCATCTATTCGAGCGCGACGGCCTGGCCGATTATCTGCGGCTCGGTTACGTGCCGGAAGATCAACACGGCGTCTGGCGCGGCTGGGGAAACGTCTCCATGACACTCGAATATGACGCCGATGACTTTGCCATTTCGCAACTGGCCGCGACGCTCGGCGATACCCGGGACAGCGCGATGCTTTTGCGGCATGCTCAAAACTGGCGCAATTTGTTGAATCCGCAGACTGGCTATTTTCAAATGCGCCGCCGCGACGGGACTTGGGCGCCGGGGTTCACAAATAATGTTCTCGAATACGACGGCAATCGCGCCTACCAGGAAGGCACGGCCTCGCAATATATCTGGATGGTCCCGTTCAATCTCAAAGGGCTTGCAGACGCGCTCGGCGGGCCGGGCGCGGCGTCCGCGCGACTCGATTCCTTTTTCACAAGGCTCAATGCCGGGGACGACTCCATTTATGCGTACATGGGCAATGAGCCTTGTCTAGAAACGCCATGGATCTACGACTTTCTAGGCCAGCCGTGGAAAACTCAGGACGTGGTGCGCCGCGTGTTGACGCAATTGTATTCATTCAAACCGGATGGTTATCCGGGCAACGATGACCTTGGCGCGATGTCATCCTGGTATTTATGGGGGGCGCTGGGCATGTATCCGGAGCTTCCCGGGTCTGACGTTCTCGTGCTTGGAAGCCCATTGTTTCCAAAAACCGTTCTATATTTAAAACACGGCAATGTGACGATTGAAGGGATCGGCGCGGCGGACATTTCTCCTTATGTGCAAAGCCTGACCGTGAACGGCCAGTCATGGGACAAACCGTGGATTCGATTTTCGGACATCACGCATGGCGGACGTCTGGATTATACACTCGCCTCTCATCCGAACAAAAATTGGGGAACAGCCCCGGCGTCTGCGCCGCCCTCGTATCAGTAAAAATGCTTTATTTTAACGTTTCAACATTGCCCAGGCCAATCGCAGCCCTTCAAGCGTAAGGTTGGGTTCCACCGCGACAATTTCGGGCAGGCCGGCGGCGATGAGTTCGGCGTAGCCGCCTGTCGCAACGACTGGCAGGCGGGACGCATTCATCTCGCGTTTCAATTCATTGATCAATTCCCGCACCAGGCCGCGATAGCCGTACACTGCGCCCGCCAGCATCGCCTCTTCAGTGCTTTTGCCCACGACTCGTTTAGGCTCGGCGATTTTTATGCGCGGAAGCAACGCGGTCTTTTCGTGCAAATAATCGGTCATAGCCGCCAGGCCCGGCGCAATAATCCCGCCTGCGTAATTCCCGCGCTCATCCACGACATCGAAGGTGACGGCCGTTCCGAAATCCACCACAACCACCGGCGCGCCAAAACGCTTGCGCGCCGCCACCGAGTTTGCCAGACGATCGGCGCCGATCGTTTTTGGTCTTGGATAATCCAGGCCGACTCCGCGAGTCGTTCTGGCGCTGAGTTCAGTGACTTTCAAATTCCAGGAGGATCGAACGATTTTGCGCGCGAGCGGCGTCGCGCGAGGCACGACACTGCAAATCATAACTCCTTCAAAACGACTTCGACCGGCAAACCGTGTGATGAGGGCGACTGCGCCGCCTTCGAACCATTTGCATGTGGGCATGTTGATTTGTTTCAGTACCCGCTCATCGTCAGCCATGCCGACGTGCGTGTGAGTGTTTCCGATATCGAAAAGCAAAAGCATCGGCCAATTGAAAGGCAAAAGGGAAAAGGGAAAAAGGAAAATCATAGTCTTTGAAACGTTGGACCCTTGTTGTCCATGGCAGCGGATGCGAGGCGTCTCCGGCCCGATCCAACAGTCCTTTAACGTCTCATTCTGTCGCCGCCGCCGCGCCGTCAAGCAGGTTGGTCCATTCGCCACTTTGTTGTCGCATTCCCTGTCTGTGTTTCTTCCCTCGATTATCCCGTCTTTTTTGCGCAACCACGAACCATGATTGACCGGAGGCCAATCTTGCGCAAAAATATATGAATATGAGGTTTAAACGCGGCATTCCGATCTTTGCGCTCTTGTTGTCCAATGCTCTTTTGCTTTCTTTTTGCGGGTGCGTCACAACGCCGCACGGAAACATTGTCACTGTTTCCGGCCCGAACTGGCGCGTCCAGCAGGGTCAGGCCCTTTGGACGCCACGCAAAGGGGCGCCGCAGTTCGGCGGCGACCTCGTCATTGCAACGGCCAATGGCAGGGCTTTTGTGCAATTCAGCAAGGGGCCCTTGACCATCGTGACTGCGCAGTTGACGCCGACGCATTGGCTCATTCGCTTTCCAAAAAAGGGCCAGGCGTGGGAAGGCCGGCGTCCCGCGCCCACGCGTACCCTATGGCTTTATCTCGCTAATGCCCTCGCCGGCAAACGCCTGCCCCGATCGCTCCATTTCCAGCACGAGCCTGATGGCAATTGGCGGCTGGAGAATAGTAAGACCGGCGAAATTCTCGAGGGCTTTATTTCATCGTGAGGGCCTTCCTCAAACGCTGGTGGTGGGTATTCGTTCTCGTTGCGGTCATCTTTGGGTTCTGGCGCCTGCGATTTGACGCGGACGTCCTGGATTTGCTTCCGCCGCAGGAGCCGTCGGTCCAGGGACTTAAACTTTACGAACAGCATTTTACCAAGGCGGAAGAACTGATCATCACGATTGATGCCACGAACGCCGACCTGACGCTCAGTCTGGCCCAAAAACTCGCCAAGACCCTCCGCGCGCATTCTAACCTCGTCAGCCAGGTCACCTGGCAACCGCCTTGGATGGAACATCCGGAGGAATTGGGCGAAATGCTCGGCTGGCTCTGGTTCAATCAGCCGCCGCCGGCGTTTGCGGATTTGAAAGAACGTCTGGCGCCGGACAATCTCACGAATGTTTTGCAGCAAACCAAGGAGGCGCTGGCCACGTCAATGTCGCCAATGGATTTAGGCCGGCTTCAATATGATCCTTATAACTTGATGTCCTTATCGGCGATTTCGAGTGTGGCCAGTTTTTCCGGCAACCAGAATCAACAAATGTTCGCATCGCCGGACGGAAAATTTCGCGTGCTCTACGTGGAATCGGCCTGGGATCTGTCGGGCTATCAAAAATGTGAAAAGTGGTTGAACAGGATTTATGGAATTGTGGACGGCGTAAAAGCCGAAACGCGGAACAATCCAGCGGCCGAATCCGCCCTCCCACCGGGCGCAAATCAAGCGGGCAAGACGCGCGCGCAACCGGCAGGCGGGACGCCCGCCCCGCAAGGGGCCGCGAACCGCGCGCCAGGCGAAGCTGTGACGTTGGCTTATACGGGGCGGCCGGTATTTGTCGTCGAAGTTGCCACGAGCATGCAACATGACATGAGCCATTCCGTCGGCGCCACCTCGGCCATCATCGCCATATTATTTTATCTGATGCATCGGCGATGGCGTCCGATGTTGTGGCTGTTGGTGCTGTTGGGGCTGATTTTAATTTGCACTTTGGCGCTGGGCGCGCTGGTGCTGGGTTCGATCAACCTTGTCAGCATGGGTTTCGCGGCGGTGCTGCTGGGGTTGGCCGTGGATTACGCGGTGGTCCATTATCAGGAAGCATTGGCGCACCCGCAAATGACCGTGCAGGAAATTCGCCGGGCCATCTCACCGAGCATCCTTTGGGCGGCCATCACAACCATGAGCGCCTTTCTGGTGCTAAACCTCGGCGGATTGCCCGGCCTGGGGCAACTGGGCACCCTCGTGGCCATCGGCATCGGCCTCTCGGCGTTGGTCATGGTGATGATTTATTTGCCGCCGCTCTTCCGGGACCGTGGCGCCCCCCGGCCCAATCAGCCGAAATTTCATATGTGGCATTATTTTGTCGCGCCGCACGAACCGCCCGTGATCGGCGCCGCCATGGGATTGACCGGCCGCGTTGCGCTCCTCTTGACCGCTTTGGTTGTACTCACGGCCATTGGGATCCTGTGCTGGCGCATTCCCGGCCTCGACCGCACGGCCAATGCGCTGCATCCGCAGAATAGCCCAGCCCAACTTGCCCTGGACAAGATGACGCGGCAACTGGGTCTGCCGGCGCAGCCATTTTGGCTGATTGTTTCCGGCCATGACGAAACCACGGTGTACGACCGGCTCAACACGGCGGACCAATTGTTGAATGAAGCCCGGACAAATCAATTGATCGGAAAGTTCATGCTCCCGGTGACTTTTTGGCCGCGTCCTGAATTTCAGCGGGCCAATCGCCCGACAGCGGCGTTGCTTGGACGCGAAGGACCGCTCCTGCGCGACGATGCGCTGGACGCGGGCTTTAACACCAACGCGACGGCCTTGCTCGGCCCGGTTACGCAAGAATGGCAGCGGGACGGCGCCAGCACAACAACCGGGGCCATTTGGCCCACAAATAGCCTGAGCCAATGGCTGCTGAGCCGGTTTATCGCGCGCACGACCAATGGACTTCTAA
This sequence comes from Limisphaerales bacterium, assembly GCA_050737335.1. GTDB lineage: Bacteria > Verrucomicrobiota > Verrucomicrobiia > Limisphaerales > UBA11358 > UBA11358. Next base: position 5,984 of record JBOHXA010000226.1, read on the forward strand.
TCGTGGGACTGGTCTATCCGCCGTCGCATCCGGAAAAGATGGCGGCCATCGAGAGCTTGTCGCGTCACTTGGCCGAAAAGGGTTCGCTATTGTCCAGTTGGGATTTGTTGGGCAGCGCGACGTTGAAACGCGTGGAATCCAAAATGTGGCGTCTGGTCACGCCCATGGTTGTGCTCGTGCTGGCTTCGCTCTGGTTTGCTTTTCGACGTCCGACCGAAATCGTCCTGGGAGCCTCGGTCCTGTGCATGAGCGGATTGTGCCTGCTGGCCATAATGTCTCTGACAGGCTGGACCTGGAACCTGATGAACATGATGGCCCTGCCGCTCATATTGGGAACAGGGGTGGATTACACTATTTTTATCCAATTGGCCTTGCGCCGGCATGGTGGTGATTTGGCCGCAGTCCGCCATTCCGTGGGGCGGGCGTTAATGCTTTGTGGAGCGACGGCGGTGACCGGGTTTGGCTCGTTGGGCATGTCGAGCAACCCGGGCATGGCCAGTCTGGGCCGGGTTTGCGCCGTGGGTATCGCGGCGAATATGCTTATCTCAGTCTTTCTGTTGCCGGCGTGGTGGCTGCTGGTCAGACGCTTCCAGGAAGGGAGAAAAAATCATGCCTGACCCGGCTCAACAGAGCCGTGACCGTGAGGGAACGGAACCTATCAGCGCTACCCAATCGCCTGCCCCGCATCCTGGCCCGGTCAAAAAAGCGCATGCCGTGCCCGCATTTTATCGCGGCTGTTTCTGGCATCTGGGCCTCATGGCCGCCCGAACGCTGCCCTCCAATCTTTTAAAATCATTTGCCCGGATGGCTGCAACGCTATATTTGCAAATCCAGCCCCGTCGCACCGGAATCGTTCTCGAAAATTTTCTCCCTGTTTTTAACGGAAATCGCGCGGCGGCCAGGCGAGCCGCGCGGGCTGTTCATCGCAATTTTGCGGCCAAACTCATTGACTTATGGCGGGTCGAAAACGGTGAAAATGTAAGGAACTGGCTGACCAATGACAGCGAACTGGAAATCATCCACGACGCCCGACGACGCGGACGCGGCGTTCTTTTTATTACGCTGCACCTGGGCAATTGGGAACACGGCGGTTTGTTGCTTAAACAATTGGGTATTCCCCTCACAATTCTCTCCCTGGCTGAACCCGATGACGGCTTGACCCAATTGCGCAAGGCCGCGCGCGCGCGTTACGGCGTGGAAACGTTGATTATTGGCGAAGGCGATTTTGCCTTTGTGGAAGTCATCAAACGGCTTCAATCCGGAGCGGATTTGGCCTTGTCGCTGGACCGGCCTCCGGAACGCGGCGTCGGAGTTTCGGTCACATTTTTTGGGCAGCCATTTCAAGCATCGCCCGCGGCGGCGGAATTGGCGCGGGCATCCGGCTGCGCGCTAATTGGAGTGACGATTGTGCGGCGTCCCGAAGGTTTCGTGGTGAAAGTGCTGCCCGAATTTGTTTATGACCGCAAAGCGCTTGGCAACAGGGAAGCGCGCGCCGGATTGACCCGGCAAATCCTGCGCGCGTTTGAGCCTGAAATAAGCCATAACATGGAACAATGGTATCAATTTACGCCCATTTGGGCCAATAAGGAGGCGTAAATAAATTAAGGTCGCAAGAACGCGGGGGTTTTGACGGCTGACAAGGCGCGAACGAGGATACCTACGTGTCCTATCACATCATCAGCCTAGGTTTGCCGCATACCAGCCAGCAATTCCGGCCTAAATCTTCGTTTTCTTCCCATCTGCTCAAAAGGTATTTTCTCATGAAACTGGCTAATTCTGATACGTCAGAAGTCGTTTATGTCGTATCACATAGTCAGCATTGATAGTCCCAATTGTTCGTTGAGTTGCCGAGATGGACAGGCCACGGAGTCTGTGGCATTCTACACCCGCGAACCGGCTGAACTGGATGCGATCCGGCCATATTGGTCCGGCGTGGATCAAGCCTCCACGCTGGCCAGGGGAGAATTTATCGCCGTTAACCGGGAGAGCGGCGGGACGTTACGCGGGAAAATGTTTTAAGCCGTGATGCGTTCAATCGGGATGTTGGTCAGCGGGGAAAAATCTCTGATGTTTGACGTGTAGATTTTTTTCGGCTTTGTCCTTGATAGCCCCGCGGACGTGAAGAGCGCCATAGATCTTGTCTCCGGTCATCCCCTGCTCGATGACCCGATCTATCGCCGCTTGATAATCCTGGCCGTCGAGCATAACAAAGCGGAATCTTTTAAGATTCTTTCCCATTGCCTCGCGGGCTTCCCGCGGCGGAAGGCCCGGACGATAGGTCAAAGAGTTGAAACATTCAGCCATCGCGGCGGAATCGTTATGGGGTCCTGGCTATAGAAAATCAGCTTCCGGGCCGCGTCGGCAAATTTGGCATTTCCTGAACACGCATAAAC
>JBOHXA010000227.1:0-1066 GCA_050737335.1 Limisphaerales bacterium
AGCTTGACCCGCCGCCCGGCTCCGGAATCTGGCCGGTTAGGATTCGCGCGCACGGGAGAGTTCTCGCGGTGTAAAAGAACAACCGAATCCGTTTAATCTGCGGAGCGAAAGGCCCGCTTTGTCAAAAACAATCCCCAAGTTATTCCATCGCCGCGTAACCTGTCGTCGGGATTTTTCGAGTCATGGGTTGTTGCAATTCATCAACAGACCAAAAATGAACCGAAATCCAAAAATTTGCCAACTTTGCGGAAAATTGGCGGTCAACTCGGTTTCCCCGATTGCACTGATGAGAAATCGTTCGCAACGGCCAATATTCAGCCGTTTCCCGCCCTCGCGCATTCTTGGTGAGCGAGAGGCTGTCGCAGCCGTTGGAAGGCGGGGGGTTGGCCTGACTGGGGCGTATTCGGATTCCGCAGGCCGGTCAGGTGAACCGGGCGGGAATGGCGTTAGGGAACGTTCCCGCCCGTCAGGACTTTTGCGGGCGACTCTTGCCGTTGCGCCGGTCCGCCGCGACCGGAATGGTGATGGACTTGTCTTTTTCAATGTCGCGCAGATAGCGCTCCGTGGCCAGGCGGACCAATTGCGCCACGGGCACGCCACTGGCCGTCGAAACGGCCTTCAGTCTTTTGACGGTGGCCGTGCCAAAACGCACAGGAATGGACGAACTCAATTTCACGGCGGTAAATGTAGCACATCTCAAGTGGTGCCAAAATGTCAGTTGACGTGGAATACATTTTCTATTCAAAATCAACACAACCAAATGAAACAGGCGGAACCCATTGCTGTTTCGCTGCCGATTGCCATGCGCCGGGAACTCGACTGTGTCTCTCGACGGCGTGGAGTCCCTGTCTCCGCCCTCATCCGCCACGCCATAGAGCACCGCTTCCAATTTAGGAGAACGACGGGTCTGCCCCGGGCAGCGCGGTTGCCAAACCGGCCGGCGGGCACGAAAAGAAGAGAATGCGATTTTCTGGCAAACCCAGCAGTAAAAAAACGATCCTATGAAGACAAACCTCAAGATTAGCGCGCAACAAATGTTGGCCGTGACAATGGCTTTCATCGGGAT
>JBOHXA010000228.1:0-1054 GCA_050737335.1 Limisphaerales bacterium
CATCAAGCCCGCACTACGACGATCTGCGGTCTAATTCCTTGGCTCCGGAATGCGCCGGATTTAGGTGAGTTTGGCCAGCGAAACGAAAACGTCGCAGTCCGCATAAGAATGATTCAAATCATAGGCAGCAAACATCAACCCGCCGCCGGGCACTTTCAAACGCGCATAGTGCTTGGCGCCGCCTAAATAGTTCGTGTTCTCAAATTCCACGCGGGGCGCGAGATTTACAAACTTGCTCGGGTTCCAGCCAGCCTGCCGCATGAATTCTTGCACTGGCTCGGCCGTCGACCATGGGCTCTCGAGCAGCCGCACGCGGCGCGCGCCGGCCTTGCCCATGAGATAAACGGTGGCCGCGATTACCGTCGGATGAACCCAATGAGTCAATTCCGGCGGCAGGTTGCCGAGCCGGTCCTTGGCCCCGCCCGTGAGGTTCAGTTTGATCGCCACCGTCTTGCCCTTGACAAGAGGTTGCAGACCACCAACCTGATCAAACATGGCCGCCAGCGTGGAGACGACCTCGGGGCCATAAGTCCGGGTCCGGCCCACAACCACCGGGGCCGCCGGAGCTTGCCGGGTCAGCCCGAAGCTGGATGGAGCCAGCCAAAAACCAGCGGTAGCGGCGCCAAAGGCACGAATTGCGTCTCGTCGATTACAAAGGAAATGGCTCATAGGTTTTCTCTCCTTGCCGCTTACAATTACACCGTAACAAATTAAAAGTCAAGTACGTGGCAGGTTGTCTCCGAACGACGCCATGTTCGCGCCACCCGGCATCCACTGACGGAAGAAGTTTGAAGCATTAAATACGTAAACGTTGTAGCGAATCGCTATACTAGGTTGCAGTATGGCACGTTTACTTTCGCCGCAGGGGCCGTGAGTTTGAGGGTGACCTCCATACTCACAGCATGACTAGCGCAACGAAAGCCACCGGATGAATTATGAGAAGGAGAGCATGAAAATGGACACATTTCTCCCTCCTATCGAAAAGCCCAAAGGGCTGATGATGAAGCTGGCGTATGCCATGACGCGCCGGCAATTTGGCAAAGTGCTTACACCG
>JBOHXA010000229.1:0-9936 GCA_050737335.1 Limisphaerales bacterium
TTTCCGGCCAGGTGTCGGCGGTTTATGTCGTGGACAACGAATTTGTGCGCTCGAACCAATTGTTGGTGGAAATTGATCCTTCAGATTACGAGGCGGCGCTGGGACAACGGCAGGCCGCGAGCGATTCGGTGCAATCGAATCTAAAGGCGGCGATTGCAGGATACAATTTGATGAAAGTCAAAGTGACGACGGCCCGGGCGGACGCGCTCGAGTCAAAGGCGGACGCCCGGGCTTCGGCTGCTTCGGCGGCGCGGGCCAAAGACGATTTTGACCGCGCGAAAGAATTGATTAAAGAGAACACCATTTCACCGCAGGAATTCGATCAGTTCAAGGCGACCGCGGATGAGGCGGAGGCGAATTTGAATTCCGCAAACGCGAAGGCCGCATCTGACGAGTCCAAAGTCAGTGAAGCCAAGGCGCAACTGCAGGCGGTCAAGGCCGAGGCCGACGCGGTCCTGGCGCAATTGAATGAATCGAAAACGGAACTGGATTCGGCGCAATTGAATGTTTCCTACACAAAGCTTTATGCGCCCTGCGACGGCCTGGTAACGCGCAAACAGGTGGAAGCGGGAGACTATCTGCAAACAGGACAAACGATATTTTCTCTCGTGCCAACGAACGTATGGGTCGTGGCCAATTTCAAGGAGACGCAGCTGCAGGACGTGGAACCGAAACGAAAGGCGCTGGTGAGCATTGACGCGTTGGGAGGCCGAACCTTTCGGGCGCACGTGGACAGCGTGCAGGCCGGCAGCGGCGCGGCCTTCAGCCTCTTGCCGCCGGAAAATGCCGTGGGCAATTATGTGAAGGTCGTCCAGCGCGTGCCTGTAAAGATTGTCTTTGACGAGGCTTTGCCCGCGAACAAGACAATCGGCCCAGGGCTTTCAGTCGTGCCGACGGTGCTGACGTCGTCCCTCAAAGTCCCGAAATTTTTGACGGCGATTGTGGCTGTTATTTTGGCCATCGCCGCGGCGATTGGATTTAAGGCGGCGATAAAGAAATGAGATCCCTTGATTTACGATTTTCGAGGGCAGAGGCGAAAGTTGAGATTTCAATTGAATTGAAATGACAGAACCAAGTTGACGAAGAGGATGACAATGATTTTGCGTGAATCATAGATCGCAAATCGTAAATCAATGACCCAGGAATGGCATCCGCGACATAACCCATGGCTTATCGCCGTCGGCGTCATGTTGGCGACGTTTATGGAGGTGCTGGACACTTCCATCGCCAATATTGCTCTGCCGCACATTGCCGGGAGCATGTCGGCAACGCCGGACGAAGCGACGTGGGTCCTGACGAGCTATCTGGTCTCAAACGCCATTATCCTGCCAATGACGGGATGGCTGTCGAATCAGTTCGGGCGCAAACGGCTGCTGATCCTGTGCATCGGCATTTTTACGGCCACCTCGGCATTATGCGGGGCGGCGCCGACGCTCACGACGCTGATCCTGGCGCGGATATTACAGGGCATCGGGGGTGGCGCGATGGTGCCAATCGCGCAGGCGGTTTTGTTGGAAAGTTTTCCGCCGCAGAAACGGGGCGCGGCGATGGCGGCCTTTGCCCAAGGCGTGGTGGTGGCGCCAATTCTGGGCCCCACGTTGGGCGGCTGGATTACGGACAATTTTTCGTGGCGTTGGATTTTTTATGTGAACCTTCCATTTGGGATCCTGGCCGCGTTCATGGCGCAATGGCTTGTCGAGGACCCGCCGTATATCAAGCGAAACAAACACGCGACCATTGATTTCATCGGGTTTGGCTTCTTGTGTGTCTGGCTCGCCACGCTGCAAATTACCCTCGACAAAGGCCAGGATGCCGACTGGCTCGGGGCCGTATGGATCCGGTGGACGCTGACGATTTCAATCATTGCGTTCATTTCTTTTCTGGCGCGTGAATTTACGGCGGAGCATCCGCTGGTGGATTTGCGCGTGTTCCGGGACCGCAATTTCGCGGTCGGCGTCCTTTTGATGACCGTACTGGCGGCGATTCTTTACGGCACGACGGCGGAACTGCCGCTGTTCATGCAAACGCTCATGGGATACCCGGCCCTCCAAAGCGGCCTCACGCAATCGCCGCGCGGCGTGGCGGCGTTTATTACGACGTTTATTGTAGGCCGCCTCGTGGGCAGAATCGGGAACCGCTATTTGCTGTGCTTTGGGTTTGGCCTCCTGGCCTATTCGGCCTGGATGTTGAGCAGTATCAATTTGCAGGTGAGCGCCCTCAGCGTGATTTTTCCCAGCGTGTTGAATGGCGTTGCCATCAGCTTTATTTTTGTGCCGCTGACGACGATAACCATGGGATACCTGGCGCAAAATCAAATCGGCAATGCATCAGGACTTTATAATCTCATGCGCAATCTGGGCGGGAGCATGGGCATCGCGTTTGTGACAACGATGCTCGCGCGCGGCGCGCAGAAACACGAGGCGCTGATGGTCGCGCACATGACGCCGACGGACCCCGCCTTTACACACCAATTGGCCCTCGCGGAGCACGCGCTTGCGCGACAAACCGATCCGGTCACGGCCACCGGGCAAGCGTACAGCCTGCTTTATCAGACGCTGGATTCACAGGCTCATTTGTGGGCGTTTGTGGACAATTTCCGGTTGTTTTGCCTGTTGGCGCTGGGATGTGTGCCATTGGTTTTCCTGTTCAAGCGGGTGTCACGGCCGCCGGCCAGCGCGGGAGCGCATTAATTATCAGCTCCGGCTATCCGCTCCCTCACGCGGCTAGCCGGATTCAATAAAACCGCGAGCCATCCATCACAATGTCCGTGGCATTGGTGATGTAGTTTTTTTCACCGGCGCGAAGAAAGCGGCAATTGATAATGGAGACATCGGAAATCGGGGCCGTTGCCGACCATCCTTCGATAAATACAGGTTGTTCGGTCAGCCGTTTAAAGGTCGTGTCCCGAATGTCAACGTTTCGGATGACGGGCACTGCGCCACCGTCCATCGCTCCGCTGCTGCCGTATCTGAGTGTCATGTCAATTCCGATCCGCGCCGTTTTGATGACGCAATCGCGCACGTAAATGTCTTTTATATAACCGCCGCGAGCCGGATTAGTCTTGAGACGAATTGCCATTTCCAAATCGGCGCTGTCAAATTGGCAATGCTCGGCGAACACGTCCCGGATGCCGCCTGAAGTTTCGCTGCCCAGGGCAATCCCCCCGTGGCCCGCCTGAAAACGGCAATTTTGAATGACGATGTCCCGGCTCGGAATGTTGATTCTCTGTCCGTCCCGGTCACGGCCCGATTTAATCGCGATGCAATCGTCGCCATCGCTGAAATTGCAATTGCGGATCAGCACGTCCGCGCAGGAATCCGGGTCACAACCGTCCGTATTTGGCCCTTGAGTTTCCACCGTCACGTTTTGAATGGTCACATTCGTACAATACACCGGGTTCATCACCCACATCGGCGAATTGACGATGCGCACGTCCTGGATCAAAACGTCGTTGCAACGAATCGGCACGACGAAATTCGGGCGCAGATGATGGCCCTGGCCGAAAATGCGCTGTTCAACAGGCACTCCGCGGGCGGCCATCTCGACCGGCAATTTGGGGTCGTTGCTGGATTTCCACGAGTGCCAGGCCGCGCCCTGCCCGTCCAACGTTCCGCCGCCGGTGATGGCAATATTGGTCTGCTCAAACGCATAGATCAGCGGCGAATAATTCATTACCTCGGTGCCTTCATACCGCACAAAAACCACCGGCAAATAACTTTTGGGGTCTGGACTGAACCGGATTGCCGCGTCTTTTTTAACGCAAAGGTTCACGTTGCTTTTGAGATGAATTGCGCCAGTCAAAAACGTCCCGCCGGAAACCATGACAACCCCGCCGCCGGCGCGGTTGCACGCGTCAATCGCCTCTCGAAAGGCTCCCGTGCAATCGGTGACGCCGTCGCCCACTGCGCCGTATGTGGTGATGGGAAATTCGCGATGGGGAAATTTTGGCGGTGTTATGCGCGACAAAATGGCGGGGATTTCTTTCCATGCCAGTGGGGTCTGATCAGCCGGCGCGCCCCAAACCGGCGGCTGGCCGAACAAAACGAAAATAAGCAGCGTTACCCGGACTGGAATTTTATGGACCATTAACCAAAAAAGCGGGCGCGCCGGGTCGAACAAGCTACCAGCCTGTTCGGCAGCGCAGCCTGCCCCGCGAGTTCAATTTCGGCGCGCTGGCAGCCCGCCGAAACGGGCAAGTTGCCCGTTTCACCCGACGGCAGAAAGTTTAACGGCGGCGGAAACGAATCATTCCCATTAATCCCAGTCCCGCCCCCGCGAGCGCCAGAGCGGAAGGTTCGGGCACATTTGTAATCACTGACAACTGATCCAGGTTTATATCATAGCCGCTGGATTCGGAACCGGTATAAACTCCGACGTCGAAAGTGTCGTACGAGGTTGTCGGTGTCACATACGCGCCGGCGCTGTTGGTTCCAAGGTAGCTGAAGTTGTCCGCCATTGCGCCCGAAGTATTATCGAAGAGCGAAACATGAAATTGCTCTTCTGAAGCGCCGGCATTTAATGCCGTGATTGTATAAGTCAACGTGTACGAATCATTGTTGTTCAAATTCGTGTTACTGCCGTTGCCCACCGTTGTGGAAAGCTGAGTGTCCGGAGTGGCGTCGGAATAATACCCAAGGTCGTTTTGGCCCGAACCGGTTTTGGCATAAAATTTCGTTCCGGTTTTTGGCGTGGTATTCAACGCGATGTCGCCTAAATCGCCAATATATCCGGCGGTGGCCCCCGTGGTTGCGGTGGGCGATTCCGGGCCGGCCCCCATCGAGGTCAGACCAACCCCTCCGGAGTTGTCAAGGGCAAACAACAAACCACCGGCCGTGCCGCTTTGCCCCAGGCTGGGCGAATTGAAGGTGGTTTCAAAACTGATATAGTCCCCCGCATTTTGAAGGGTGACGCCCGAAAATGAGCCGGCCAACTCATCTATCTTCCCGCTGGCCCCGGCAGTCAGGCTCAAGTCAGTATTGGGTGTGAAAGCCCATTCATCGCTCGTGCCGCTGATATTGTTGATGTTCAGGTAGCCGGCAGACAGGCCGCTGTCATTCGCAAAATTGTCATTGTAAATGGCCGATTGACCCAGGCCAATTGAGGCCAGAAATACGCATTGGAAAATGATTGCCAGTAGGAAAATTGCCTTGTTCATAAGTTGATCGGATTTAGACTCACTTTACCGCGCATTCTTGCCCGTGTCATCAATGAAAATGTTGAATCTCTTGCATTGTACTTTGAAAAATGAGAACACCCGTTGCGCTTCCACTTACAGCGAAGGGACAATCGCGTTTCGACGGATTTTTATCCAATTTTAAAATGGAAATTTCTTTATAACTTCCACGACACGAGCAATTTGGGCGTCTGTCAATTCTGGATAAATCGGCAGGCTTAAACATTGAAGCGCCGCCTTTTCGGCCACCGGAAAATCGCCTTTCTTGTGTCCCAAATGCGCATACGCCTTTTGCAGATGCACGGGAATGGGGTAATGAATCGAACAACCCACGCCATTGTCCTCGAGGAATTTCTTCAACGGGTCCCGCTTGGGATGGCGCACCACATAACAATGCCACACGCTCTGGGCGAAGTCGGCTTCACGCGGCAATTGCAACGGCGTTCCTGCCAGCAACTCATTGTAGCGCTTTGCCACTCGCTGCCGTTCGCGCGTCCATGTCTCCAAATGCCGAAGCTTGACCCCCAGGACCGCTCCCTGAAATCCCTCCATGCGGTAGTTGAAACCGATTTCGTCATGATAATACCGGACCGTCGAACCGTGTTCGCGCAATGCCTTTCCACGCGCGGCAAAATCGGCATTGTCGGTCACCAGCGCGCCGCCCTCCCCGCACGCTCCCAAATTCTTGCCCGGATAAAAGCTGAAGCCGGACATGACACCAAATGTCCCCACGACTTTCCCCTTATATTTTGCGCCGTGCGCCTGGCAGGCGTCCTCAATCATCGGCAGGTTGTGCTTGCGGCAAATTTCCAAAATCCGGTCCACGTCAAATGGCTGGCCGTACAAATGCACGGGCATGATCGCTTTGGTTCGAGGCGTAATCGCCTTTTCCACGAGCGCCGGGTCCATGTTGAAAGTGGCATCGTCAATGTCCACAAAGACGGGCTTGGCGTTTACATACGAAATTGCCCAACTTGTCGCGACAAAGGTGAACGGCGTCGTGACGACCTCATCGTCCTGGCCGATATTGAGGACCTTCATCGCCACATGCAGGGCCGAAGTCCCGCTGTTGAAGCCAAGGCAGTGCTTTGCGGCGCAAAATTGCGCGAAATCTTTTTCAAATTGCGCCACATCCGGCCCCAGGCAAAACGAGCAATGATCCATTGTCCGCGCCAGGGCGGCGTCCAATTCCTTCCGCAATCCGCGAATTTGCGCGGGCAAATCAAAATACGGCACCTTGTCAGACATAGGCTGTCATGATAATACAATTTTTCTCAAAATGCGATTTTTTAATATAAAGCGGAGCACGAATTAGATTTGCGAACTTTGAGATTTAAATGACAGGGATGTTGACGCCTCGGCAAGCGGGAACTTAAAAAGATGATGGGCGTGCCCCCAAAAGAAATTTCCATGTCGCTGTATGGGTTATGGTTTGATGATTGCTAAAACATCAGCGCCCTTCAAAAGCACCTCAATGACTTGTCGTAACTTGCGCTCCAACTCATCGAGAGATTCGGCCTTGTGACGGAAAACCCGCGAACATAGCTCCCATAAAAATTGGAATCAGGATATTCCTCGATGACGGCTGGGCGACCATCTGAACCTAAAACTCGCCACATCGCGAAAAGTTTCACCGACTAGTTTTTAACGCTAAAAATCGGCACACAGACCGGTGTCACGGCATTGCGCAGAAGGGCGACCGAATTTTTGACTCAACCGCGCCCCTCTGCAAGGCCCTTCAATGTGCAAGCGCTGCTGCTACGGCCTCTTTTATTTTTGTGCCACGCAGATCGATTGCCGAAATCCTTCCATCCGGAGCAATCAGGAAAATCGAAGGGATTCCAAAAACGCCGTATTTCTGTGTTGTTTTACTTTGGGACCAGTCGCCGAGAAATCCCTGCGTCCATCGTATTCCATGACTTTGGGCGAATTTCTTCGGCGCAGCTGGGGCGTCATCCACGCTCAGGCTCACAATGGCCAAACGTTTATCCGTGCCAAACGCCTCATATGTGGCTTTTAAATTCGGTATTTCCTCAATGCACCACGGGCACCACGTGGCCCAAAAATCCAACAGCACGTATTTCCCCCGAAAACTGGAAAACTTTAGCGTCCTCCCATCCGCAGTGGTGGCGACAAAATCAGGCGCGATATCGCCCGGCATCAGATGGACGATGGGGGTGAGAGTGATGGTCCCGATCTCAACGGGGGCGGCGCTTGATGCCGACGCGGTTTCAGGGATGCGGACTGAAATGGGATTCAGCGCGGCTATGTGATTGGTCCCCTGCCAGAGATCGCCGCTGACTGTATAGTCGCCCGGCTCAACCGTGTCCAACTCGAAGGAACCGTTGGAAGAAACTTGAAAGAAAAGGGCTTGCTTCGCCCCGTCCTGATTCGTGATGACTGACTCGAACATTCCCGAGCAGTCGGCCAGGTCAATATTTGTATTCGTTACTTTCCCTATGGTCACCCTGCCCATGACCGTCCGATCATGCGTTTCAATTTCAAGGTTGGTTTTGCCAATGCCTGCTAAATCAAATGTCGCAATGGGACTGCCAAAATTTTTCGCCTGATTCTCTTGCTCTCGATACGGTTTGATTTCCATTCTTAGGGGAGGAACGTCGGTGAAAACGAAATGGCCATTGGCGTCGGTCCGGGCCTTTGGGCCGTTGGAAAAACGGATTGGGGGCACAGCATAAGAATCCTGGTCCATTGCCAAATCCAACTTTGCATCAGCAACGGGTTTGCCTTGATTCTTCCATGTGCCTTTTATTTGCGCCCACGGTTCAAGCACCAAGGTTGCGCCATTGGTGAGTCTGCCATTAGGGAGCCAGCCAAAACCAAGGCGGTTTGCCGCCACGACAAAAATATTTGTGGAGATCAGCGGCACATTTACCCGGCCTCGACTATCGGTGCGAAATTGGCCGCCTCCATAGAGGCATTTGACGTGGAGGTCCGGAATATCCTGTGGAATGCTGCAGTTGATCCACGTATAGGGCAACGGCTTGCCGTCGGTGGTCCGGACGCAGATCGTGACCACCTTGTTCGTTGCGCTCATCCCATTGGGGATGAGTTCTGCAACCGGACCGCCGATATAATAGCCCGCGCCCTTTCTGCCATAAAGCAGTCCAATGCCAAACCCGTCGGTGAAATGCGCTTCGAGCCTTCCGTCGGGACGAAGGTTAAGATGAAAACGGACGTTTCCAACCTGGCCGGAAGACCGAAAATCCGCAGGGAGCGGAGCGAGGTTTACGCCTTTGAGGTCCCGCGTCAGCCAATCGTCAACATCATCCGCCATGCTTGCCTTCGTCCACCCTGGAACACCGTCCCAGTTGAATAGCACCAGAATAGCATTCTTGTCTTTTGCCTCGAACGCGGATTTCCATTCCTGCATCAACTGAACGGCGGTAGTCGGGGCATCCTTCCCCAAAACGGTCTGTTGGACCGAGAGCCCCATGAGAAAGCTCATACAAATGAGCAAAAGCCGTTTCACAAAAGGACTCTCACACCATGTGAAATCGAATTCAAACCTTTTCTCTCGGTTCAGTTTCATGAAGGGATTCGGTCAATGCCTTTGGAGCAGATCCTGTCGTGGTCAAAGAGGCGTGATGGACGAACCCTTCGGAAACTTAATTCGTGGCTTCGGATGTCTGCTCCATGATCTTCCACCCATCTCAACCCAGAAACCTCCCTTTGACTGAATACGTGGCAGCCAGATGAGCACTGGGTACGCGACTTAAGGAGCCGGCCCAAATGATCTTGGTCCGAAGCACCATTTGCTGCGGCGTCGAACCGGCACGCAACCACGGCCCCAAACGGGCGAATTTCCGGTTCCGAAAGAACAGACAAACTTTTTCTTGGCATGGCCGCATGGTAAACGTCTCTCGGATATGTGCACTTATTTGCGGGACACCACACTAGCGCGTCGAATCACCATCAAAACGGTCGGAACGCTGTGCCAAAACGACTGTGCCATCGCTCTTTTTTCTGCGCCATTTCGACGCTTTGGCACACTCTGCAATGGGTCTGTGGCAACCCGAATCCTCATATTCTCCTTGTTTTCCGTAGTTTCGGCTGTTTGCCGCGTGGCGGCATCGTCGTTGCTAAAGGTAATTCCAAACGGTTCCGCGACGAGGGACATTACGAAAGATTTTTTATGGCAAAAGTTTTAGGCATAGATTTAGGGACGACGAACTCTTGTATGGCGGTCATGGAGGGCGGCGAGCCTCTTGTACTGGAAAATTCCGAGGGAAAACGCACCACGCCCAGTGTCGTTGCATTCAGCAAGAGCGGCGAACGGTTGGTCGGGGAGGCCGCTAAACGACAGGGAGTGACCAATTCTCGCAATACAATCTATTCGATCAAGCGCTTCATGGGACGCAAATTCGATGAAGTGTCCGAGGAAATCAAACGCGTTCCCTACAAGGTTGTCAGGGCTTCCAACGGCGACGCGGCTGTGGAAGCGGAAGTGGACGGCAAAGCGAAACAGTTTTCGCCGCCGGAAATTTCGGCAATGATCTTGGCCAAGCTCAAAGCCGACGCCGAAATGCGTCTTGGCGAAAAAATTAGCCAGGCGGTCATAACCGTTCCGGCTTACTTCAACGATTCGCAGCGCCAGGCCACCAAAGACGCGGGCCGCATCGCCGGCCTCGAGGTGCTGCGCATCATCAACGAGCCCACCGCGGCTGCGCTGGCCTACGGCCTCGACAAGGAGGACACCGAGCAGACGATCCTGGTGTTCGACCTCGGCGGCGGCACCTTCGACG
>JBOHXA010000230.1:0-6517 GCA_050737335.1 Limisphaerales bacterium
TCAATGAACCGGCTTGGGACGAGCCTCGTCCTGGCTGCAAAAAGCTCGCCCTCATCCCGGCGTTCTCCGCCAGGAAAAGGGGAATTATCCGCCGACGCTTTGAGACGGCATCAGGCGAAATGGGTGATTGAAGGGGAAACTTTTTCAATTGCCAAATCTCGTGATTAGCTTCTTAATTTGCGTTCCATGAGCAGCTTAACTATACCACTGGTTGGAATTCTAATGGGCAGCGATTCGGATTGGCCCACAATGAAACTCGCTGCTGACGCGCTCGCCGAATTCGGCGTGGCAAGCGAGGCCAAAGTGATATCGGCGCATCGCGATCCTCGCGGCCTCGATGAATACGCCGGGAGCGCGGTCCGGCGTGGCTTGAAGGTCATTATTGCGGGGGCGGGGGGCGCGGCGCATTTACCCGGGGTGACTGCGGCATTTACGACGCTGCCGGTCATAGGTGTGCCTATTGAAAGCAAATCGCTGAAAGGTTTGGACTCGCTGCTGTCCATCGTACAAATGCCTCCGGGCGTGCCGGTGGCCACGGTGGGGATCGGCGCGGCCAGAAATGCCGGGCTTCTGGCAGTGCAAATCCTGGCCGTGGGCGACGCCAAACTTCAGGCGGCCATGGAACCCTTTAAGATCAGGCTTGCGGAGGAATCGCGGGCGAAGAACAAGAATTTAAAGGCGGCTTAGCCGTAACCATGCGGTTGGCTCGGGTTGGTTACGGCGAAAGGAATCGCAGGGCCAATAAGTTGGAACGCGCTTGCGCCGGTTGTTACGCGATCCAACACCGGGGTTACGCCGCTTCGGCGTCCGGTTTCCTGCGCACGATGGGCTTGCTTTCGCCGCGAACGACGGCTGCGGTGATCTTTACATGCACGATGTCGGCCACCTCGGGCACGTCGAACATGAGATCAAGCATGAGTTTTTCGATGAGGCCGCGCAGGGCCCGGGCGCCGGTGCCTTTTTTGATGGCGAGGGAAGCCAATTCGTGCAGGGCATCGGTCGTGAATTCCAATTCCACGCCTTCCATTGCCATCAGCTTGGCAAATTGCTTTGTCAGGGCGTTTTTCGGCTCGGTGAGAATGGAAATTAACTGTTCCTGGCTCAATTCCGAGAGCGTGGTGACAATGGGCAGGCGCCCTATGAATTCCGGTATGAACCCAAAGTTGAGCATGTCTTCCGGCTCGGAATATTGAAGAATTTCAGAGCGATCGGCGATGATGTTCTTATGATTTTCACCCATGGCGCCAAAGCCCATGACATTCTTGCCCATGCGGTGCTGGATGACCCGTTCAAGGCCAACGAAGGCGCCGCCGCAAATGAACAGGATATTGGTCGTGTCCACACGAATGTATTCCTGCTGCGGATGCTTGCGGCCGCCCTGGGGCGGAACGTTGCAGACGGTGCCTTCGAGGATTTTCAGCAAGGCTTGTTGCACGCCTTCGCCGCTCACATCGCGGGTGATGGACGGCCCCTCGGCTTTGCGGGCGATCTTGTCAATCTCATCAATATAGACAATTCCGCGCTGGGCGCGCTTGACGTCGTAATCGGCATTTTGGAGAAGACGGAGGACGATGTTCTCCACGTCTTCGCCCACATAACCGGCTTCGGTGAGCGTGGTGGCGTCGGCGATGGCAAAGGGAACGTCGAGAATTTTGGCGAGGGTCCGGGCCAGGAGGGTTTTGCCGGAACCGGTTGGGCCGATCATCAAAATGTTGCTCTTCTCAATTTCCACGTCCATGTGAGGGGAGGCCGGCGCATTTGCGGCGGCGGATTCATCTTCGGGCGTGGGGTCCGGCTGAATGCGTTTGAAATGATTGTGAACGGCCACGGCGAGCGTTTTCTTGGCGTGTTCCTGGCCCACGCAATACAAATCGAGCTGCCGTTTGATTTCGGCCGGTTTGGGCACGGAGAATTTGGGGTGCTTCTTTTGGGTTTGAACCTGTAGCTCGCGGTCCAGGACGTTCTTGCAGAGGATAATGCAATTGTCGCAAATATAGACGCCGGGCCCGGAGATGAGTTTTCGAACTTCCGCATGCGATTTGCCGCAGAAACTGCACATTGTAATGTTATTCGGTCGTGCCATGTAATGCCTGCAACTGACGGATTTTAAGACGTCATGTGTGCCTGTTGCAAAAGATTTTACACCATGGTGGGATTTTTTTCCAATGCGGAAGTAAATAAATTGAGGAAAGCACGAGCGCGAGGCGCGAATAAGATATTTGATTGTTTGACCTTTGGCGCTTTGGCACATAAGCTTTTCGTCTTTGCATGAAAATAGTTGTTTGTGATCCTATCTCGCCAAAAGGAATAGCGTTGCTCCAGCAGCGGCCTGAATTTCAAATCACCGTGCTGCCCAAGCGGTTGGCGGAAGCGGAGCTGTTGCCCGTGGTATCGGACGCCGTGGCGCTCGTCGTGCGTTCCGAAACCAAGGTGACGCGCAAGGTGATCGAATCGGCGCCAAAGTTGCGCGTGGTCGGCCGCGCGGGGGTGGGCGTGGATAATGTGGATATTCAGGCTGCGACGGACCATGGGACGGTCGTCATGAACACGCCCGGCGGAAACACGGTCACGACCGCGGAATTGACCTTTGCCATGCTGTTGTGCCTGGCGCGCAAAGTTCCGCAAGCGCATGCGACGATGGTCGCGGGCAAATGGGACCGTAAATTGTTTCAAGGCGCGGAGTTGGCCGGCAAAACGCTTGGCATCCTGGGCGTGGGGCGGATCGGAACCGAAGTGGCCAAACGCGCCATGGCCTTTGGAATGAAAGTGATCGCGTATGATCCCTACCTGACGGAAGACCGGGCGCGGGCGATTGGCGCCGGATTTGCAGACAGCGTGGATCAGGTTTACTTTGCGGCGGACTTTATTACCGTTCACATGCCTGTGACCCCGGAAACCAGGAGCATGCTCAACGCGGCCGCTTTCACAAAAATGAAGCCGGGAGTCAGAATCGTGAATTGCGCGCGAGGCGAGATTATCGCCGAGAACGATTTGCTGGCGGCGCTGGACTCGGGAAAGGTGGCCGGGGCGGCTCTTGACGTTTTTGCCGTCGAGCCGTTGCCGCCGGATCATGAATTTCGGAAGCGCGCGAATTTGGTCCTGACGCCTCACCTGGGCGCCAGCACCGAGGAAGCGCAGGAGAAATGCGGCATTGAAGTGGCCGAGGTCATCGCGGGCTATCTACTGGCGGGCGAAGTGCGCAATGCGGTGAACCTGCCGTATTTGGACGCGAAAACATACGAACAGGTCAAACCGTATCTGCCATTGGGCGAGGCGCTGGGCAAACTTCTGGCGCAACTTTCACCTCCCGGAGCGGACCGGCTTTATATCACGTACGGCGGGCAGGCGCAGCAATTACCCAACGCCGACCCTGTGACCCGCGCCGTGTTGATGGGATTCCTGGCCAACGGCAAACTCAAGGACGTCAACAACGTCAACGTCCGGTCCGCCGCCGCCAGCGTGGGGATCACCGTCGAGGAAAAGAAATCGGACGAGCCGGTCACGTTTAATGAATGGGTACACGTGCAGGTATTTAACGGCCAGAAGAAGTTAATTTCGGCGGGCGGCACGTTCTTTGGGTCGCCCAATAATCCCCGGATTGTGCGTCTTTTCAGCACGCCGGTGGAAATCCCGATTTCGGGAACCCTGCTGATGCTTAATAACAAGGATCGTCCGGGCATCGTGGGTCATTTGGGGACGCTGCTGGCCAAATACAAGATCAACATTGCCAACATGAGCCTGTCGCGCGACACGGCCGGGGGATTGGCATTGACAGTTTTGAATCTGGACAGCGCCCCACCGTCCGAAGTTTTGACCGAACTGGAAAAGGACCCGGATCTCAGCAACGTCAAGGTCGTGAAATTATAGACTTGAAATTGAACCTATCCTGAGGGAAACACTCTAAACCACAATATCCAATGAAAGTAAAACCAATAGTTATTGGCGTCATTGCCGCGTCCGTGGCCGCCGGCGCCGCCATTTTAGCCATTTCGACACATGCCGCCGCCCCGGACACGACCCAAAGCGTGGGGACCAACTCGATCGCTTCTGACTCGCTCTTTCCTGACCCCTTGGTCGCGAGCGGGACGGGCGTCCAGGTTAAGCGAAGTGAATTGGATGACGTGGTGAACACTGTCCAGGCGGACGCCGCGGCGCAGGGCAGGACAATTTCGCCCGAACAACTTTTGATATTTAAAGCCCGGGCGCTCGAAACGATGATTGACGTTCAATTGCTGGACCAGCAGGCCAACGAGGCGGACAAGGCGACCGGTCAGGAAAATGCGGACAAGGCGATGGCCCAGTTGGTCAAGAAATTCGGGTCGCAGGACATGCTAAGCAGCCAGTTGGCCGCGGCAGGGACGACCCTGGCTCAATTCCGCAGGAAAATCATGAATGAAGCCACCGCGACAGCCGAGCTTCAGCGCGCCTTGGGCATCAACGTCAGCAATGCCGATGTCCAGGCGTATTATGACAAGAACCCGCAGGTGTTCGAGGAGCCGGAAATGGTTCATGTGCGCGATATTCTGTTTCTGACGATTGATCCGCAGACGCAACAGCCGCTGGCGGACGACGTGGTGTCGTCGAAATTAAAAGAAGCCAACGAAGTGCTTGAGAAGGCGCGGGCGGGCGCGGATTTCTCGAAGCTGGCAGAGCGATATTCGGACGATCCTCAGAGTAAAGAGAAGGGTGGCGAACTACAGCCTTTTCCCCGGACGAATCCGAACTTGCGCATGCGTCCGGTCGTTCCGCCGGAGGTTGAGGCCGCGGCGTTTTCCATGACCAATAATCAAATCAGTGACTTGATCAAGACCGTTTACGGCGATTATATCATTCAATTGATTAACAAGATTCCGTCCAAGAAACTGGCCCTGGCGGACAAACTTCCCTCGGCGGACCCGACATCGGATACCACGGTGGCTCAATACGTAAAAGAGGTGTTGACGCAACAAAAGACGCAAAAGCTTGAGCACCCTTACCTGGTGAAGCTGAAGAAGGCCGCGGACGTTAAAATTCTTGATCCGAACCTGAGCTCGGCGATTGAGTCTCTGAGCAACACAAACGCCGCGGCCGACTAAAGGAAAACGAACGCTTGCCAAAGAGCGCAAGTGGCGCGATTCTGGGACGCTATGAAGACACTCGTGACGGTGATACTGATTTTGGCCTGCGTCGGGCTGGTCGTCGCCCTTGTTTTCACTCAAAAGAATATTGATCAGCAGACGAGGAAAAAGGACTCGCAAATCATGGATTTTTCCAATCAGCTCGTTACCGCGAATGATGAGTTGACGGATTTGCGGCAGGTTAATTTGACGCTGACGAATGACATTAATTCAAGCCGAGAGCAGATGGAGATGTTGAGCAACCGGGTCCTTACGATTTCGGGTTCTCTCTCAAACAGCGATTCGCAATTGAAAGCGGCGGAAGACCAGATTTTCACCCTTCAGGCCCAAAACCAGACGCTGGACAATAAGGCGTTGCAGTATTCCAACGCGATAAGCGATTTAACCGCGACGATTAATGCGGCCAAAGGGCAGCTTGCGGACGCCGAGAAGAACGGCGAATTTTATCACGCCCAGGCAACAAATGAACTGTCGAAGCGCCTGGCGCTCGAAGCGGAATTCGCCAATTTGAAGGCGGTGCGCGAACAGGCGAGAAAATTGCATAATGAACTGGTTGTGGAGCGGCGGTTGCAATGGATTCGTGAAAGGAGGGAGCCGGGCAACAACATCAAAGGCGCGCAATTGCTCATGGCCCGTTCCTGGCCCACCAACGCGCTTTTGCCCGCGACCCATTATAATTTATCCGTGGAAGTGGATTCCAGCGGGGCGGTCCACATTGTGAATCAAACAAACGCCGCAGGCTCGGTCAGTCCGCCCCAATAACCGCGCAGGGCCGCAGGCAGCGAGAAGATTTATGCCCACCTACGAATACCTCTGTGAGAAATGTGGACACGAATTCGAAGCGTTCCAGTCCATTTCAGCCGAACCGCTTAAAAATTGTCCCAAGGAACTTTGCGCGCGAAAAAAATGGGGGCGGGGCCGTGTGCGGAAGAAAATCAGCGGCGGTTCAGGACTGCTCTTTAAAGGAAGCGGCTTTTATACCACGGATTACCGCAGCCAAAAATACAAAGAGGCGGCCAGGAAAGAATCCGCGCCGACGGGCGACGCCAAAGTGGCCAAAACCGAAAGCAAACCGGCGCCTGCTTCGACGCCGGCGGCGAAGAAGTGAATCAGGTGACGCGTTAAAAGGTTGAACCGTTTGACCGGAGCCGATGATTCCCGGCATTAACCGGAGGCCGGCCGAAATCTTTTCAACGCTCCAAACTTTTCTGACGTTTCCATGACTTTCATTGCGTCGAGTACCGCCCGAATACGCGGAACTTCGTGCGTGCGGAACAAATCCGTCTTTCCCAGGGCGGCGAGCACGGCAAAGAAAGGTTCGGCGCAGCGGATTTCGTCACGGAAGAAGTCGAAGGCGTGTGGAAGCGCGTGACAGACTGGAAAACCGAGCACACGCAGGC
>JBOHXA010000231.1:0-18235 GCA_050737335.1 Limisphaerales bacterium
CGGCAAGTTAGAGATTCCTTATTATGGTTAATGCCCATTACAAACGTCGGAGAACCAAAATTCTGTTAACGCATTCGGCCGAATGGGAGGAAGGTTGGCGCGAAATCGATTTGGCTGAAATGTCTGATCAAGACTTTCCAATGTTTTTTGCTGGAGGCCTATTTTCAATCGAGGCCGCAAAAAAAATCGGCGGATTTCGAACGAACTCCTACTATTCCGGCGATTGGGATTTTTGGTTCAGACTCGCCCTAAACGGCCGGGCGGCTCGGACGGCGACGGTGCTGGCAATGACTCGCGTGCACTCTGACGCGGGGCGCGCCACGAACCGCGTGGACCGATTGGGATGGCGCTGGGCATTGGGAAATGTCCAACGCAAGAGAGACATCGCATTGCTCGCAAGGGAGAAGGGCATCCATGTCCGATTCGATCGCGCTAAACATTTGAGGAATAGCCCGATCCCATCCCGCATCGTGCTGCGAAACGCGAGAAACTACTCGCGCCGCATATTGAGATACAACGCATGGCTGTTCACCCGCAGCCGTCCCCCACATTTTCGCTACGCCCTGCTTCAGTGCCTCGTGAGACTGTTCGGCGAAAAGGCTCTCAAGCTTCTTTCGTCCCGCTCTCCCCGTTGACCGCTATTCCCTCTTAAATCAAAGTTGCGAATCTGGCACGGCGGCACGAGGGTTGCATTGGTCATGAGCCCGCTCTGACCTTCCGTCCTCGTAGCACCCGATGCGAACCGGCTCTGACCCTCCTTCATCGTAGCAGCGGATGTGAATCTGCTCTGACTCTCTTCGCGGAAAGACCCTCCCATTTCCTGCCCGAAATAATTGCAAACAGCAGCCCCAATCCCTCATAACCGTATCAACGGACATGAGTCCGCTCTATTTTCCCCTCACGCTCGCGTTTTGCAAAGTGCGATGAACCCCGCTCCGACCAACCGGCCGGCGATGACCAACGGCCTGCAAACCAGTGGCGTTCCGATTCACCCGAAGGCTTCCTTCGGCTGGAACTGGCGCAATAAGACAAAGCGTACTGGAACAGCCGACCCCCATTGACCTGCCCATCATCGGGAAAATATCCAGGCGCATCCACAGTAAAGGGATCGCAAAGCGCCTACAGGGAAGCGCGCCAAGATTGACACAACATCATCCTCCAAGGTTTCAAAAAGTTTCAAAAGGTTCCAACTGCCCTTATTGAACATGCCCTATCATTATGAATATATTCTAGTGAGATAAAAACATGAGAAATCGCCCCAAACCAACATGATTAAATCCATAAAACCCGGACCAGTGTCCGCCGTTATCCCCGCCCTCGTCCACCGCGTCTCCAGGCTCGTCGCCGAAGGCGTCCCAATCCGCGTCGCTTTGAACCCGTTACCCCCGGCCACATGCAAAAACCAACTCCAGGGACATCCCCAACTCGCCGCCATCCAATCCGCCGCCAAAATCAGGTTCGCTCATACAACAACCGGCCTTCCAGCCCTTCGATACCCTTCCAATTCTAATCATTGGAACATAGAAACTGCCCAAGGCGAGTCGCGTTTTCCAAATGTCTCCTGCATTTTGCACACATTACGAATGTCAAGACTTGTAATACGTCGCAACGCGCTCAAACATAATGACTTCCTCCCGCCTGCCCCTCATGGCTCTATCGAGGGACTGTCCAAAATATTCCCGATTGATGAGGGGACAGATCGCAAGCGCTTTTTCCTTACATACGTCAAAAAAGAAAAATATACAACTACCGGACCGGGCTGGGACGGACCTGCGCCTGCGCCAGCCGCCCGCAGCGCGCTATGACAAATAAGAAAATCTAACAATGTTGTCTTCCGCGCCTTTCCCGAAACCAAGCCGCGGCACAGACCTTCCCAATCCCATGCTCGCGACGAATGTTCCTCAAACGCAAACCCTCCCTCATCCAACTGCCGTAGGCGCTCATTGCTTTAACGTTTCAATATAGGTTGAGCCACGCACCAGCGGCAGACTCACCAATGCAACAATTGTATTCGAATTTCATGGCTCCGTCAAAATGCTGGAACAGTCGGCGTTAAGACGGTTTTGCTTGATCCGCCAATAAAATCAGACAAAATGTCCCTGTCAAAGCGGAGAGGGTTAGCCGGTCCCGACAGATGGCCGCAGCTCCAAATGCTGGAACAATGACGGAAAGATTTACCTCTGACCCATTGGGAGCAATCGCGCGGAAAGGCCGCCAAAGCCAAAGAGGGCGGGGTCCGATTCAGGCGGCAATTTTGGAAATAACAGAAAATTTGAGGTATGATGGATTTTTGCAAAATATGAATCACCAGACGCGCGTTTATGAAAATGTTTTTGAGATGCTGCCTAGCGAGGAGAATCCCACGCCGCTGGTGCGTATCAACAAGTTAAATTCCCGCGCTGATTTTCCACTTTATGCCAAGCTCGAATGGATGAATCCGTTCGGCTCGGTGAAGGACCGCGCGGCCTGGGCGCTATTGCGCGACCTTGAGGAACGCGGCGAATTGGCCAACGGGCGCGGATTGGTGGAACCCACCTCCGGGAATACCGGCATCAGTCTTGCCGCGATGGCGCGCGCCCGCGGTTATCGTCTGTTGGCGGTCGTGCCGAACAAAGTGCCGATGGAGAAGAAAGTCCTGTTGAAAATCGCGGGCGCGGATTTGGAAGTCATTTCAGACGAGCTTTGTCCCGCGCCGGGTCTGGGTGACGGCTCGATTAACCTGGCCAAGTCCCACGCCAAAGCTTCGTCTCATAAATACGCCATGCCCAACCAGTATGAAAGCGCCAAAAATGTCGAGGCGCATTATCGAACGACCGGCCCGGAAATCTGGAAGCAGACCGAAGGCAAGATTACGCATCTATTTGTCTCGCTGGGCACCTGCGGCACGGTAACGGGCACCGCCAAATTTCTTCGTGAAAAGAAGCCCGGCGTAAAAGTGATCGCCGTCCAACCGACCGAAGGCCATGACGTGCCCGGCTTGCGGAATATTTCACAACTGGGAGTTTCAAAGCTGTTCGACTCCTCGCTCGTGGACGATATTATCGAAGTGGATTTCCATCTGGCTTATACCCGCGCGCTGGAATTATCTCAAAATGAAGGGCTCCTGGCGGGTCCAAGTTCGGGCCTCATCCTGGACGGCGCGTTGGATATAGTCGCGCGCGAAAAACATGGGTTTGGCGTAATGATTTTCCCGGACAATATTTTCAAGTACACTTCAAACATGATCCGACATATTCCCGGACTGGACTCCGGGACAAAACCATAAAAATCCTATGAGCCATTATTCACATCCCGAAATGCTGGTTGAAACCGACTGGGTCAAACAAAACCTCGGCAAACCCGGCGTCAAACTGATCGAAATAGACGTGGACACCAAGTCCTACGCGGCCGGCCATATTCCCGGCGCGGTCGGATTCAATTGGCAAACGCAGCTCCAGGACCAGTTGCGTCGTGACATCATCAGCAAGGAAGTGTTTGAAAAGCTGCTGGGCGAGGCGGGCATTTCACCGGGCGACACGGTGGTGCTCTACGGCGACAACAATAACTGGTTTGCCGCGTACGGCCTCTGGCTCTTCAAAATTTATGGGCATAAAGACGTGCGCCTCATGAACGGCGGCCGTGTTAAATGGCTCAACGAGTCGGACAAGGAATTGACGACCGAAGCGCCCAAAATCGTTCCCACGCAGTATCAGGCCAGCGGACCGGATTTGAGCTTGCGCGTTTTGCTGCCGGAGATGCTGATGATCGAGCCGGGGAAAAACTGCAATCTGGTGGACGTCCGCAGTCCTGACGAATTCACAGGGAAAGTCATCGCGCCCCCCGGCATGACCGAAACCGCCCAACGCGGCGGGCACATCCCAAAAGCCAAAAGCGTTCCGTGGAGCATGGCTGTTGCCGCGGATGGGACATTTAAGCCGGTGGACGAATTGCGAAAAATTTATCTTCAGGAAAAAGGCGTGGACGATAAGAAAGACACTATCGCCTATTGCCGCATCGGCGAGCGCTCCAGCCATACCTGGTTCGTGCTCAAATATCTTCTGGGACTGAAGAACGTAAAAAATTACGATGGCAGTTGGACTGAATACGGGAGCGTCGTCGGCGCGCCAATTGAGAAGTGAGGGCGGTTGATTGAGATGGTCAGAGGCGGCGTGTGAGGCGCCGCGCCGAATGAATCGGGGCTGACTGATGTTCGCCGCCGCCTGAAAAAGCGTTTCAAACCACGCCGTTCTCAACCCAACAAACCGCGTAGCGGATCAAGGCATTATCGCTCTTGAGTTTTAGTTTTCTGCGAATCTCGGCGGAATGACCTGAAATTTCCTTCGCTTTGAAACCGAGCTTGTCCGCAATTTCGTCATTGTTTTTGCCCCGGCCAAGGAGTTCCAGAACGTTGAGTTCGAGGTCTGACAATTGGTCCAGCAAGTTCGCTTCTGATTTGGCTGGTTTGGTTTGCGGTTTGGTCTGGCTGGCCAGGACTTCTTCGCTCAGATAAATGTGCCCCTGCAAAACGTCCCGAATGGCGTTGACGATTTCCTCGGGACTTTCTTCCTTCATGATGTAACCGTCACCGCCGGCGCGCAACACGCGGTCGGCATACAGGGCTTCATCATACATTGAAACGACCAGCAATTTGACAGGGAGCTTGAGCGCGCGAATTTTTTTAATAAGGTCCAGGCCGCTCTTGCCCGGCAATTCCAGGTCCACCAGCACAATGTCCGGCCGGAAGCGTTGGATGTTCTTAAGCCCTGCTTCGTAATCGCCCGCTTCCCCGCAAATCTCCAGGTTTTTTTCCGTGCTTAACATGCGAACCAAACCCTCGCGGAAAACCGGATGGTCTTCCACGATAAACACTCGCCGGGCGGCTGATGAAGATTTCGATCTGGAACGCATGCCGTGCTTTTCTCTTCCGGCCAAAAGTAGCTTTGCCCGCGAAAATGTCAACTCAACTATCGTAACGCCTTAAACCTCGGTCGTGTGCGGAATTTGGACCGTGATGGTGGTGCCGCGCCTGGGTGTGGATACAATCTCGCACGTGCCGCCCAGGGAGAGGGCCCGCTCCCGCATGTTCGGCAAGCCCAGCCCATGCCCTCTTTCTCTTTTGCCAGATTGCGTTTTTTTGACGTCGAAGCCGCGCCCGTCATCCTGGATTTTTAAACGAATCGATCCGTTATGAAGGCCTACGCGCAATGTAACCGTTTCGGCGCGCGCATATTTTTCGATATTATTGATGGCTTCCTGGACGATGCGGAAGAGCGTCAATTCGATTCCCGGAGGCAGGCGATGGTTGGGCCGCAGGGCGACGGCGCAATTCACCTTCAAATTCGCGCGGGACTGGAATTCTTTGCAAAGGTTCGCGCAGGCCGCGGCGAAGCCGAGATTGTTTAAATCCGCCGGATGCAGGTTGTGCGCGATGCGGCGGTTTTCATCCAGGGCATCTGTCAGGAGTTTGTCGCATCGTCCCAAAATCTCGCGTGTGGCCGCCTGGACCGGCGGGAGGCTTTCCCGCGCGCTCCGGATTCTCATTTTGACCGACGCGATGATTTGATTCACCCCGTCGTGCAATTCCCGCGCAACCCGCGAGCGTTCCACCTCCTGCGCCTTGATAATGCGCTGGGGCAGCGAGCGCAGCTCCTCCTCGGCGTGTTTACGTTGAGTGATGTCGCGGATATAGACTGTGAACGTCGGCTCGCCCCGTAATTTAATACGCGTAACCGTAAATTCCGCGTAAAAGCGGCTTTTGTCCGCGCGCAAGACCGGCAGTTCAATCCTGCTTCCCACGGCGGGCCCTTTTTCGCCCGAAAAATTATTGGCCAATCCATCCTGAAACCATGGACGCAGCGAGGGCGGAATGATCTCCAATATATTCTCACCGATGAGCCGGGCGCGGGCGCGGGTAAAGATATTTTCGGCCGCGGCGTTGAGTTCGATAATCTGGCCTTTGTGGTCAATGGTAAAAATCGCATCCAGCGCCACGCGCATGATGGCGCTTTTGCGGGCTTCGTTTTCGCGCAAGGCATCCCAAACCTGCTTTCGTTCCGTGATATCCTCCGCCACGCCAACGATGCGATACACCTTCCCGTTCTCGTCTTGAATGGGGAAAGCGCGGTCCTGAATCCAGCGGATCGACCCGTCAGGCCGGATAATACGATACAGCTCATCGTATTTTCCGGACATTTGCCGGGTGAGGGCGGAATTCATGACGCGCGTCCGGTCCTCGGGATGGATCGCGCTGATCCAATCGTGCGGAGAATCGTAGAGACTTTGTACCGTGCGCCCCCAGACCTCCGCGTAGGCGGAACTGATATAAATCATTTCTTTTTTCGCGACGTCCGTCATCCAAAACACTTCCCGGATGTTGTCTGCCAATTGTCTGAACCGTTCTTCACTGTCGCGCAGGACGCGTTCGGCCTGTTTTCGCTTGGTAACGTCCCGGGCCACGCAGACCAGCCCGGCGGTTTGCCCTTCCTTGTCCGAGGTCACGGTGGCGCTCAGCTCCACGTCCACGGGCTCCCCGTCTTTCTTCAGCATGGTATATTCGACATTGCGAATGATCCGGTTCTTCAGGATGGACGTATCAGCGTTGATGCGTTCATTTTGTGGAATGAGCTCCAGAACGCTCTTGTTCAGCAATTCCGCGGGACTGTCATAGCCGAGCATCGCCACAGCCTGGGTATTAACGCTGATGAGCCGGCCATTGGGAGAAATCAAACAGATGGCGTCAGGCAAAATATCAATCAGACGGCGGTAATGTTCCTCGCTCGCGCGCAATGCCGCTGTGGTGTCCCGCAGGCGCAGGAGCGTCTGGACGCGCGCCAGCAATTCCTGCATTCCAAAGGGCTTGACCAAGTATTCGTCCGCGCCAACCTCCAATCCGTCAATTTTGTGTTCCGCTTCGATGGCTTCGCCGGAACACAGGGCGACAAACACATCCGTCAGGACAGGATCAGTTTTAATTCGCCGGCAAATTTCCACCCCGCTCACGTCCGGCAAGCGCACGTCCAGCAGGACAAGGTCGGGCAAATGCTTTTTGGCCAGTTCGAGGCCTTCTTGTCCCGCAACCGCCTCGCGCACTTCGTAACCTCTGGTGCGCAAGCAACCGGCGAACAACGCCCGGACGCGTTCATCATCATCCACGATCAGTATGGAATTTTTCCTATTCAGCACTGTGATCTATCCTAAGAATTAAGAATTAAAACTCAAATGCAAAAATCGGCCCGGCGCGTCCTGCGCCCCGCGAACTTCGCTCGTGTGCGGAGACGACGTGACGGCTGTGATTCTCTTCGCATTCGAGGCGGCCAAGCCGTCCCGCCGGGCAGGATGGATCGGGGTGAGCGCGGATTGATTGGCCATTGCCGATGAATCAGCTATCCTTTCCCGGTGGACACGGCAGGCGCGCTTAAGAAATCACTCACCCCATCCCAACGGAAAGCGCTCGCGGCGCGAGGCAATGTCCTGGTCATGGCTGGGGCGGGGACGGGCAAGACACATACACTGGTGCAACGATGCCTTGACCTGGTCCGCAACGAGAGGGTTTCGCTGGCTGAAATGTTGATTGTCACGTTCACCGAAGCCGCTGCTACTGAGGTTCGGGAGCGTTTGCGCCAGGGTTTGCAGCAGGCCGCCGCCGATAGTCCTTCTGACCCGCATTTGCCGGAGCAATTGGCGTTGTTTGACGCCGCGCACATTGGCACGCTTCACAGCGTTTGCTTCCGGCTCGTTCGCGAGCATTTCCATGCGTTGGATTTGGACCCGCGGCTCACGGTGCTGGATGAAGCCCAGGCCCGTCTGCTTTCCGATGAAATTCTCGAGGACCAATTTCAATCGCATTACAAAAATGACGATCAATTCTCCCTGTCAGTCCAGGACATCATAACGGTCTATGGCAACGGGCGTGACGACACAATCCGCTCGCTCGCCCTGCGGTTGTACCATTATATCCAAACCCGCGCGGATGCCGATGGCTGGCTGGCCCGGCAAATTGCAGGATTTTCTTCAGTCGAACCGCTCGAATGGCGGAAATGGTTTTTGAAAGCCCTCCAGGATTGGCGGAATGAATCGGCCGCCGTTTTGCGCTCTCTGGGTGGTGAGAACACCAAGGCGGCCGAATGCCTGGAAATCCTGGAACGGTTCCCGACGCAACCGGGGATGGATCCGCGCTCCTGGAGTCCGCTCTTGGGAGAAATCGCGGCCGCGGACGACCCGGCGCGTTATCCGTCGAGACAGAAAATGATTCTGCGCAAGCCTTTGGAATGGTTTTTTGAAGATGCGAATTTTTTGGGGTCTCTCCTTCCGAACGGTGGAAACGAATCCCCCGACCCTTTGCGCGAGGATTGGGAATGGAGCCGCGGCCACATGAAAACACTCTTGCTCCTCGCCAAGGAGTTTGCGGAAGAGTTTTCGGCGCGCAAACGCGCCGATGGCGTCCTGGATTTTCATGATCTGGAACAGTTTGCCATAAAACTGTTATGGGGCAGTGGGACAATCGAGTCCCAGCCTCTCCCGGCAGAAACGACCCGTTTGCCTTCCCAAACCCTTCCCACGCCAGTCGCTTCGCATTGGCGCGATAAATTCCGGTTCATCTTCGTGGACGAATACCAGGACATTAACGCCGCGCAGGACAAAATTATTTCCGCCCTCGGCGGAGACAACCGGTTCCTGGTCGGAGACGTAAAGCAAAGCATTTATCGCTTTCGTCTGGCCGATCCGACGATTTTCCGGAATTACGCGAAGAACCCCGAAGCCTGGAAGGCGAAAGTCATTCCGCTTGCGGATAATTTTCGCAGCCGCGAAGGTCTCCTAAATTTTGTCAACTCGCTCTTCGAAAGACTGATGACCGAAGAGATTGGCGGCGTTATTTATGATGACCAGTCAAAATTGAAATTTGCCTCGGCGCAAACTCGCGTCGAACTGTCGGGGTCAAAAATTCCCGCGCCGCAGGCGGAGTTGCTCTTGCGGGAGAAGAAACGCGCCGAATACGCTCACGCCGGCGAAACCGGGGACCCGCTGGCGGACTTGCAGGAGGCGGAACTGGAAGCCTTGATGGTAGCGTCGCGTTTGCGGACGTTAAAGGAATCCGGCCATTTGATTTGGGATGACTCGTCCGCCGCCCCGGCCCAACCGGGCAACAAGTTTCGACCCGCCCGATGGAGCGATTTTGTCGTGTTGTTGAGGTCCCCGGGAGGGAAGGCGGAGGTTTATGCGAAACAATTCGAACGGGCGGGCGTTCCTTTGCATGTCGAGCGCGGAGGATTCTATGATACCACTGAGATTTCGGATTTGTTAAGCCTGTTGCAATTGGCCGATAATCCGTTGCAGGACGTGCCGTGCGTCGCCGTATTGCGCTCGCCCATGGTTGGCTGTTCCCTGGATGAACTCGCCGAAATTCGTCTGGTTGCTTCCGGGCATTTTTGGTTCGCGCTAAAACGCGCCGCCGCCGCGGGCTCAAGCGTGACACACGCAACCCGGCCTAAGCTGGAAAAATTCCTGCGGCGTTTTGAAGTCTGGCGAGAATTGGCGCGCGTGGCTTCTCTTTCCGAATGCCTTGAACGCATTTTAATCGAGACGCATTACGATGACTGGCTGCTTTCCCGCCCCCGAGGCGCGCAACGGAGGGCAAACGTGCGGCGTTTTCTCCATTTGGCGGAACAATTCGACGCATTTCAACGCCAGGGACTTTTCCGATTTTTGAAATTTGTGGAGGCTCAGCGTGAAATCGAAGCGGAGCCGGACGTTGCTCCGATGCCTCAAGAGGATGCCGTCCGGTTGATGAGCATTCATCAGAGTAAAGGCCTCGAGTTTCCCGTGGTCGCGCTCGTGGACCTGGGAAAAACTTTCAATGAGCAGGATTTACGGGGTGAGATCATTTTGGACGAACAATTTGGATTGTGCCCCCGGGTGAAACCGCCGTCGGCCGGCGGACGTTATCCGAGCCTGGCGTATTGGCTCGCCCGGAAAAATCAGCGCCGCGAACTCCGTGGCGAAGAATTGAGGCTGCTTTATGTGGCCCTCACCCGCGCGCGGGACACGCTTATTTTGAGCGGGAGCGTTTCGGCGAAAAAAATGCAGACGGCCTTTTCCGGCGATTCCGCGATTGGCCCGCGCGACATTGCATCAGCCAATAGTTGCATGGATTGGGTCGGAATATGGTTCGCAATGCAAGGTTTGAAAATTGCATCCGAAGGTCCGCCGCGCCAGTCACCGTTGCTGCAATGGAGAATTGTGGATGACCAGGAATTTACGACAGACCTCGCCGCGCCCGCAGGCGCGGAAAGCGCCGCCCCTTGGTCCCAATCCCGGGATGAGGCCAATCTCAATAAGATAAATGAGATTCTCAATTGGAAATACTCATTCGATCCGGCCACGCGGCGAACGGGCAAAACATCTGTGACGGCATTGCGCCGTGAAGCGGCGGACGATGAAGCCGAACAACGATTCGGGCAACCGTTTCCCCGGAATGCAAAACCAGGAAAAAAGGCATCCCGCCTGCCCGGGGCAGGAGACCCGTCCCATAATCCGCGGACCGCGACCTGGCTGAACGCCGCCGATACCGGCGTGGCCCACCATAAGTTTCTTCAATACTTTGCCTTCGAAACCGCAACGGATTTACAATCCTTCGTCGCCGAGGCGCTGCGGTTGGAAAGGGAAGCGTACCTTACCGCGGAAGAGGCGAAAACCCTTGATCTTGAAGGCATCGCGGAATTTTGGGCGTCGGAGATCGGAGAAAAAATCCGGGCCAACGGGCAAAACGTCCGGCGGGAACTTGCGTTCACCGCCAGTTTCAAGCCCCGCGAATTGGATGAAATTTTTGGAAAAGAGCCAAGCGCGGGCCTGGACGATGAAATCGTCGTTGTCCAGGGCGTCGCGGACCTGGCGCTGTTGTTGCCCGAAGAAATCCAGATCGTGGACTTCAAAACCGATGAAGTAACCGCGAATGATTTGCCGGAAAGGATCGAGTTCTACTCACCGCAACTGAAGCTGTATGCGCGAGCGCTGGAGAAAATTTATTGCCGCCCGGTAAGGCATCGCCTTCTGCATTTTTTGGCCGCCAGGCGCACGGCGCGTGTTTAGGGGATTCGCTTGCGAAAGTCGCGCGAGAGGGGACGTTGTCAGTTTCCAGAGGTTCAATTCCAGAAATCCAAAATCATCAGTCCGTTCATCCGCCACGTAAGTCCGCTTCGAGGGCGAGGGTATCCTGGGCCTGAGCGGAACCGTTGGGAGTATTCGGGGGAATCGAAGTAACGGGCGGCGGGGCCGGCGTGGCAGGGGCGTTTTCCCGCACGCGGACAAGCGCCGGGCGAAGGAGTTTCCCCTGGAACGTATAGCCGGCAGCCAGAGTTTCCGTCACAACCGCGCCGTCAGCGGGTTTTTGTTTTGTGTCCAGCAATTGATGGCGCGCGGCGTCAAACGGCTCCTCTGCTTGAGCCACGAATGCGTTAAGACCCACGCGCCGGACGGCGGCCTGGCACGCATTTTGAAATTGCGCGATTTGTTCCGCCGCCTTCGGCTGGTTGGATCGCGCGGCGGCGGCCTGCAGGGCAAAAACGTGGTCCATAATGCGCACCAGCATTTGCAGCCATTCGGATTCCCCACGCCGAAGTTTCTCGGCCTCGAGGCGTAGCGCCGCCTTTTCGTGGTCATTCATCTTTTTCATGAACTCTGAAAAATCCCGGACTTCCGCGCTCATTTTATCGGCGATTTGTCGCGCGGTCGTCGTGGTCTTTTCCGCATGCTCCCCCACATATTCCTGCACGGCGGCCCATCGGCCTGTGGCGGCGGAAATCTGGGCGCAGAATTGTTCGAGGTTTTGGATTTTTTCGGCGACGGCCCCAAGGGCATTAATCTCAATGACCTTGCCCATCGCTCGATAATCCAGGAGATAGGGAATGATCCCAAGCGCCGCGCCAATGGCGACGCAGGCTACAAAGACTTCCCAATGGCCGAGCGAATGTGGCGCGTGTACGGCGAAAATATAGCCGCCAACAATCACGATCACTTCAGCGATCCAAAACGGCAATTTCGGCACTTTCCATTTTAAAGCATCGTTCATAGGGACTAGTTTCGATGAAAGTTACAGCAAGTGCAACGCCAAGTTTGCAAATGCCAGTGTCCGATTTTTGGGCAATCGGTGCCCTTCCGAATGCCAATTTTCATTTCCGGTCCGTGGTCGTGTTGCGGGTTGCTTGGAAGCGACAAACCATGGCTGCAAGCGCTCGACCCGCCCCGGACGGGGCGGAGTCCGCGTTGGCATTCATACCTGGTATGTTTTTTAATTTCTAATTTCTTATTTTTCTTCTTTAATGGTCGGTTCCATGAAACCTCGCGTTCGATTTGCTCCATCGCCGACGGGATTTTTGCACATTGGCGGCGCGCGCACCGCGCTTTTCAATTGGCTTTACGCGCGGCATACCGGAGGCGTGTTTATATTGCGCATCGAGGACACTGACGCCGCGCGCAATTCGCAGGGGGCGGTCGCTGTCATCCTGGAGGGCCTGCGCTGGCTGGGGTTGGATTGGGATGAGGGGCCGATTGCGCCCGATGCCACCGGGCCGGGCAAGGGCGATCACGGACCGTACTTTCAGTCCCAACGCAGACAGAATTATCAAGGCCGGGTCGAGGATCTATTATCCCGCGGCCTGGCTTATGAGCATTCGGGGGCCGTCAAATTTAAGATGCAGCGGCAGCCCGTGGTCATCCCGGACATGGTCGTGGGCGAAGTCGTCCGCCGATTGACTGATCGCGAGGAATTGGACCCTGATTTTGTGATTCTGCGGTCAGATGGTCAGCCCGTATTCCACCTGGTCAACGTGGTTGATGACATTGAAATGAACATAACGCACGTCATTCGTGGCGAAGACCATCTGAGCAATACCGCAAAGCATATCGCTTTATTCAGGGCTTTCGACGCGCCCGCGCCTCATTATGCCCACATTCCGCTCATTCTCAATCCGGACGGTTCCAAGATGAGCAAACGGGACAAGGGCGCATCCCTGGCCGGATATTCAGACGAGGGATTTTTGCCCGAGGCGATCGTGAACTATCTTTGCCTGCTCGGCTGGTCGCCCAAGGACAATCGGGAAAAACTTTCCCTCGCCCAAACGATCGAACGGTTTGATTTGCCACAAATCCTTCGGCACAACGCGCGGTTCGATTACGAGAAACTCCTCTGGCTGCAAGGCGAATACGCGCGCGAGCTGCCGGATGAGCGGTTTTACGAAATGGCCGTCTGCGCTTTTTCAAGAGCCGGAATGGACACGAGCCGGTTGCCCCTGTCTTATGTGAAGGCCGCGCTGGACTCCTGCAAGGGAAAATTCAAGACATTCAGTGAATTGCCGGCTTATGCCGGATTCTATTTCCGCGACGATTTTGACTACAACCCGGAGGGCGCAAAAAAGGATTTCGTTCCCGAAAACAAACCCCGTCTTGAAAAGCTTCGAGACGCATTTGCCAGGGTTGAAACGTTCACCGCGCCGAACCTCGAAGCGGCTTTGAAGTCAACTGCCGCCGAACTCGGCGTCAAAGCCGGTGTGCTGGTGCATCCATGCCGTTTGGCGGTGACCGGCAACACAGCCGGGCCGAGCCTGTACCATTTGCTGGAAGTGTTGGGCCGGGAAAAAGTAATCGGGAGGATCGCGAAGGCGTTCGAGCGGATGAGTGCCTAATTCGATCGGGGCGGCGAGTCGCCGGCCATCCTCGCGCCAGCCCGACGGAGCGCGGTTTAGTCTTTCCTTTGCTCCGGAATTTGACGGAAAATCCGCCCCAAGCTTATGAGCGCCCAAACAAACCTCGAAACCAAGGCGGCGGATGCTTTTGGCTTTGGCGGGCGGAAAAAAATCCAAATTCTCATATTCGAAATGTTTGTGGCCCTGGCGATGGCTGTTGCGTTTTTCTTTCTGGTAAAGCCATGTTTTGTTTCGGGAAATGCGACAAACCGATATACTTTTACGAGCGCATCCACCCGCCTCTATCGCCTGGACCAGCCGCTGATGTGGTCTCTTTGGAATGAGCGATTGGGGGGGCTATTGTTGACGGGAGGCCTGACGGATTATTCGCTCGGCAAGGGCGAGGCGAACGCGGAGCAAGGCTCCGATCGGTTGAGCGATGCGTTCGCGGCTTATCATGCTTTTTGGCTGCTCTTGCTGTTCGTCGCCGTCATCGTCATTTTCCGTGATGCGCTCCTGATCAATTTAGGCGTTTTTGCGGGTTTGATGTACGATTTTTCGCCGATTTCCGGTCCTAACTTTTATCCATGGGACCTGCCAGTCATGTTTTTTGCCACAATGACCGCGGCGCTGTTTGAGCGCAAACGCCATTGGCTCATGGTTGCCGTGATTTGCGTCGGCTTTTTGTTCAAAGAAACAATCCTGTTGGGCGCGCTGTTCGTCCTCTTTGTCTCGGAGTGGAAACGAAGCACGCGGGTCGCCGTGTTTCTCGGCATAATTGGGCTGTATTTGATTGGCGAGCGGTTATTAATGAGGGGCCTGGAGTTGCCGGCGGTTATGCCCAAGGGATTGAGCGTTTTGAGCCTGCACGGGGCCGCGCGCGCGCTGTCCGCGGTAAACATAACGGACAATTTAAGAGCGCTGTTTGCGCCGAGGTTGAACAGTGTTGTCTTTGCAAACGCCGGAACACTTCTCGCCGTCCTCGCGCTGGGTTGGCGGCGCAGGAATGCGCCCTATATGACCGTTATTTCGGCTTACGTTGCCACCATGTTTTTCCTTGCCCCCCCTCCGGGCATAAGCGAGGTGCGCGATTTCATGCAGGTCCTTCCCCTGAGCGTCATTTTGTTGAGCGACTGGCGCACCGGCCTTTTCCAGCCGCTTGAAGCGGCGAATCCGGGTCAAAGCTCCTCAGCGCGATGGGCCACGCGCGGAACTGCTTCGCTTCTTGGGCCAATGATTATCCTCGTGATCTTTGCCACCGTCGTAATCATCGCCTGGCGTTATTGCGTCGTCGCTAAAAATGTAAGCGCTTATAATGAGCAATTGAACCTCGCGCGCGCGGCGATGAAAGGCGGGGATTTCGCCGGCGCGATAGAACATGAGGAATCGGCATTGGCGCGCGATCCAAGTTCGGTTGAAGTACTGAACAACCTCGCATGGCTGCGCGCCACGGCCCCGGATGCGGCACTGCGGGACGGCGCCGAGGCAGTCCGGCTGGCCCGGGCCGCTTGCGCACTGACGCGCTGGCGACAGCCGGCCCCTCTCTGCACGCTTGCCGCCGCATACGCCCGATCCGGACGATTTGATAAGGCTGTGGCGACGGCGAAAGCGGCTATCGCCCTGGCGCAAGAACTGGATGAGACCAATATCGCGGAAAAAGCGACGCAATGGCTGCGCCTATATGAAGCGCACGAACCCTATCGGCTGCAACGAAAAAAGTAAAAATCACTTTTCCTCGATTAGCGGCGCAAATTGGCGACTCTCGGGGTCGTAGGCAAAAAGTTCGGCCGTGGCGATTTTGAAAAACCACCCGTGGAGACGCAGGGAACCATCAGCCAGGCGCTCCTGAACACAGGGATAACTGTGCAGATTATCCAGGCCGCAGAGGACGTTTTCCTCCGCGGCGGCGGTGCTTCGGGCGCTGTCATCCCGCAGATGACTGTATCCCTTTTTCAGTATTTCCAGAACCGGCGTGGCGAGCTTAAGCCAGTCCCGCAAATGCGGCGTCGAATCGCTGATACGCGCGCGGCCTAACAAGGCGTCCATCGCCCCGCATTGGGAATGGCCGCAGATCACGATGTCATCCACCCGCACGTATTCCACCGCAAATTCGATGGCTGCGGCAGTCGAGTTGGTATTCCCCAGGGCAGAAGCGGGCGGCACGATGTTGCCGATGTTCTTCACCACGAATAAGTCGCCAGGTTGGCTGTGCGTGATCAGTTCGGCCAGGACCCGCGAATCCGAGCACGTGATGAAAAGTGTGTGCGGGTTTTGTCCCGCCTGCGAGAGGCGGCGAAAGAGCTTGCGATAGTTGCCGAATTCCTCATTGCGGAATTTGTGGACACCTTCGATTAAACGTTGCATTCGTTAACAAATTAATTTTGTCCTGCTGCACGGGCAAGGTAGAGTACATTTTGCGAAATGAACAGTGTGGAAATGACAACGGCCATGCCTCCCATGGAGCAGGCCCGGGGGCGCTTGCGGCTCCCGGAATTGCTCGCCCCGGCGGGCGATTGGGAATGCGCTCACGCCGCCGTCGAGAACGGCGCCGACGCCGTTTATTTTGGGTTGGAGAAATTTAACGCGCGGATGCGGGCGCAAAATTTCAGCCGGGAGGATTTGCCGCAATTGATGGGATTTCTTCATCGGCGCGGCGTCAAAGGTTACGTCACTTTTAATACTCTCGTGTTTGAAAACGAAATGGTCGCGGCGGAGGAATATCTGCGTCAAATCATCGCCGCCGGCGTTGATGCCGCGATCGTTCAGGACGTGGGCGTGTGCCGGTTGATCCGCGGGTTGTCAGCCGATTTTCCGATCCATGCGTCCACGCAAATGACCGTGACCAGTGTCGCGGGCGTGGAATTTGCCCGGGAACTGGGTTGTCAACTCGTGGTTCTGGCCCGTGAATGTTCGCTGAAGGAAATTGAAAATATCCATTCAACGGCGTCCGCGCTTCCGCTGGAAGTTTTCGTTCATGGCGCGCTTTGCGTCGCTTACTCGGGCCAATGCCTCACGAGCGAATCACTGGGCGGCCGGTCTGCGAATCGTGGAGTTTGCGCCCAGGCCTGCCGTTTGCCCTATGAATTGATAAGTGACGGCGAACCGGTCCCGCTCGGTGACCGCAAATACCTGCTCAGCCCTCAGGACCTCGCGGGACTGGACCTGCTGCCGGACCTCGTCCGCTCCGGCGTCGCTTCGCTTAAAATCGAAGGGCGGCTCAAATCCCCCGAGTACGTCGCAAACATTACCCGAATTTACCGGCAGGCCCTCAATCAATTTGCCTTGTCCCCGCTGGCGGCGCCCGAGCCTGGCGGACGCGTGCGCTATGAAATGGAAATGGCCTTTTCCCGCGGTCTTTACACCGGCTGGTTTCGCGGTATCAACAACAAGGAGCTGGTTCATGGTAGATTTGGAAAAAAGCGCGGCGTTTATTTGGGCGAAATTGCGCAGATCGAAGGCCGGGGCGTCAGAGTCGCCTTGAGGGGGCCGCTCAAAGCCGGCGACGGCGTGGTTTTTGACGCGGGCAACCCCGAGCAGATGGAACAGGGCGGCCGCGTTTATACGGTTAACCGGCGCGGCTCCGATGCCTGGCTTGGTTTCGGCCCGGACATTAATTTGGCCTGTCTCCATCTGGGGGACAAACTTTGGAAGACCAGTGATCCTGAATTAGACCGCCGCTTGCGCCAGACGTATGCCGGGCAAGGCCCGAAATTTCAGCGTTCGCTTTCAATGGAAGTGGGTGGCGCCTTGGGCCAGTCTCTGGAGATGACGGCTCGTGACGAGTTGGGCAACGAATCTCGCGTAAAGTCGGCCATGTCCCTGACCCGCGCCGAAACACAGCCACTGACACCCGAACGATTGCGAGCGCAGCTTGGGCGGTTGGGCGGAACACCTTTTAAGTTGGGAGAATTGAGAAGCAATCTACATGAGAGCGTCCATTTGCCCGTCAGTGAATTGAATCGCCTGCGCCGCCTCGTTGTGGATGAACTAATGGCGCTGCGGGCGCGGCCACGAAATTGGAACAGCAATGAAAATGGGAATCCGCCCCGTTCCAGTCCTGCTCGACAAAAAGACGCCCCGGCGCAATCCCCGATCTCCAGGCCGCAATTCCCCAATCTCAATGTCCTTGTCCGTTCATTGCCCCAGCTTGAAACCGCGATGGAATCCGAGGTGCAAACCCTATATTGCGAATTCGAAGACCCCGGGAAATATCGGGACGCCGTGCGGTTGTTCCGTTCATCCGGGCCGGGGAAAAACCGCGAGATTCTTGTCGCCCCGCCCCGCGTCTTCAAAACCGGGGAAGAATGGATTCTCAAGCAGGTCCGTTCCTGCGAGGCCGACGGCTATCTCGTTCGCAATTACGATCACTTGCGCTTCTTTGGCATGGACCGTTGCATTGGCGATTATTCCCTGAACGTTGCCAATCGGCTTTCGGCGGATTATTTCAAAAACAAGTTCCGGCTCGAACGCCTCACACCTTCCTATGATCTGAATTATGAGCAACTCGAAGCGCTGCTGGCCGCCGCGCCGGTTGATTGGTTCGAGATTACGATTCATCAGCACATCCCGATGTTTCACAT